>CAKZNY010000156.1 GCA_937132145.1 uncultured Paracoccaceae bacterium
GACTTACAGCGGAAATTGCAGCAATGATTAAATCGTTGCTTCGCGATACCACAATGAACCATGCTCAAATAGCAGCAATGCTTGGTGGCATAAATCAAGGCAGAGTTTCGGAAGTAAAAACCGGAAAACGTTTTTCGAACGTCCTGCCTTGCCGTCTTGAAGACGCCCTAAAAGGCTACGGAGGTGCTGTATGAGTAGGTTACCTAAAAGGCAATCTTCATCAAAGGTATCAACACTCGCTTCGAGAGTTTTGAGTGGCTCAAAGAAACCTACCGCGAAGGAAATCAAAACCTTGGCTGCATCGGTTCTAAGCCAAGATGAAACTAAAGGTCAGAGCAAAAAGAAACAGCGCTGATTATTAATAATTGAGGGAGCGGTCATCGGCTGCTCCTTCAAGCATATCCCTAAAGCCCCAAATCCATCAACGCCTTGATATCCGCGACGCTTGTTCCTGCTACAATCCGGCCCAGTTCTTCGCTTCCGCGTAAAACCAGCAATGTCGAGCGGCGGGGGATTTTTCGGCTGGTGGTTACGGTGTGGCGCATGAAGTCGTCCCAGTCTACGCGCACGAAGACCATGGCCTCGTTATAGGCGGGGTTGAGGGCGCGCAGGTCGTCCATCACTTTTTCCTGTGCTTTGCAGGTGGAACACCAGACGGCGGAATAATCTACCATTACGGTTTTGCCTTCATCCAGAAGCGCTTGGAGGATGCCGGGTTCGTAGACGATCCATTCCTCGGCGGCGAGGGCCGCAATAGGCATGGCGACAAGGGCGGTGGTGGTGATCAGGAAGTGACGACGGTTGATCGAGATATTCATAAGAGTTTTCCTTATATGGAGACGGAAAAGAAGAGCAGCCAGTCGGGCATTAGGCCCAGTAGCCAAGCCTCGATTACCTGATTGAAGCGGGTCAGGATCATGACGCCGACGGCGATGAAGATGATGCCCATCAGGGGTTTGGATTTTTCGGCCAGAACGCGCAAGGCAGCTTGGCGGGACATGATTGCCTCGCGGGCGCCGTAACCCAGAACGATGATTATGGTTGAAATTCCCATGGCGAAACTGACCATTATTCCGGTGGCGAACACGAGGCTTTCGCCGCTGTAGGCCAACGAAATGGCGCCGCCCAATGTCGGGCCGACGCAGGGCGCCCAGACTGCGCCCAATAATGCGCCCCCGATGAATTGACCGCGAAGGCTGGTTTGATCCAGCCGCCCTACTCGTGTGTCAGCACCAGAGGCTACGCCGGCGGTTGCTAGCGCAAACTTTGAATTCAGTTGTGGAATTAGAAGGACGGCCCCGAAACCCAGCATCATAACCGCACCGATCTGGCTGACGCGGTCAACGTCAAGGCCGATGCTAGCCCCCAACGTGGCAACGCCAACGCCGAGGATAACGAAGGTTAGCGACATGCCAGCCGCGAGGGCAAGTGGTCCGTGTTTGTGGTTTTGCAAGGCCGAGGCCAGAACGATCGGCAGCACCGGCAAAACGCAGGGATTGATAAGGGTCAGCAGACCAGCGCCGTATCCGAGAAAAAATTCCATGCGCATTTTTAGAACGCTTGCGCAACACAGTCACATGAACTTTCCGTTAGTGGGGTTATCGGCAACCGACGGGGTACATATCGGTTGCCGAATTCGCGGACTTTGCTGTTTTGAATTCAAACGACAGTAAGTTCGCTGGCGGTAGTTCGAATAATTGGTACTCGCGTTGTTAAGCGCGACATTGGTAATATTAATAGACCAAATATACGAAGTCGTAAATTCTCGATTATAGTAAAAGGAATCGTGGTAAAATATAGAAAATAGCGTAATATTTAACCAGCACTTGTGTGTATTTACACAAATAGCGTAATAATTAGCGTAAAAAAGTGCTGCCTCGGTTAATTTATCAGTATGTTTTTTGAAGGGGCCAGGTATTGAGTCGTGATAATTTAAGTGGAAAAACCAAAGTTGGTCATTTCGCCAACCGTCTGAAAGAGCTGTGTAAAACCAAATCATCAGTTTCAGCGGTAGCCAGAGACTTGGGTATTAACCGGCAGCAATTCGCGCGGTACATCAGTGGTGAGAGCCTCCCTCGGCAAGCTATTCATCAAAAGATCGCGGATTATTTTGGCGTAGATCCCGGACAGTTGCATTCGGATCGCCCCATAAGAGAGGGCAATAACGCCTCGGCGTCGTCCGCCGCTACGATAAAGGCGATGATGGTGTTGCTTGGCGGCGCCGTTGTGCAACCGATCACGAATGAAGACTTGGAGCCCGGCTTTTATTGGCAATATAAAATGTTGCTACGCATACCGGGCAAGGTCGGTAAATCATTGGTTCTGGTTACGAATAACGATGGCGTGTACCGGTACAAACGCCGCTCTTCCGTGATTTATAACGCGCAACTGAACGGTACGGTCGAAAATACTTTCAACGGGGTGTTTTTCAAACAGAACGGGTTTTTAACTATGACCGACGTTGGCTTAACCCTGAATGATCTGACGTTCCATGTATTTGCGACGCGACATGTTTACGATACCTCGATCAAACCCGGTTTGCGTTTGACAGTCGGATTGTCGGGCTCTTTCGGTCCTAAAGCCGCGCGGTTATTCTTGAAAAAGATACCCGATGGCGAAAGTATATTGGCACATGCGCGGGCGCAGGGTGTGGTTAACAAGGCCGATCTACCGGCTGGATATATACATATTCTGGATGGCAACGATGTTCCGGGTTCCGGGATTATGCAGCTTTAGGAGGGTGTCCGTTTGCGGCCCATTTGCACGGCGAATACGCCGCCCATGATGATAACAACGCCGAAAAGGTCGCGAAACGTCAGGGTCTCGGATATTACCAAGGCGGCGATAGCAACGCCGAGGAACGGGTTAAGGAAGTGGAAACTGGCTGCGCGGGTGGCTCCGACACGGTTAACCAGAAGGAACCAGATTAGCGTCGCGGCGAGGCCGGGGACTAGCGTGGTATAGGTGAAGGCGGCCAGCAATTGCCATGTCAGCTCGAGGCGGAAAGTTTCCAGCAGCAGCGAGGACGGCAACAGAACGGCGCTGCCGACCAGCATTTGCAAGCCGACAATCATCAGCACATTACCGGAATTGCTGATACCACGCACCAGCAGAGTGGCGATGGTCAGGGCCGCAACGCCGATAAAACAAAGCGCAATGCCGAGCAGATCTGCCCCACCGGAAAGGCGCGTACCCATAATGATAAGCACGCCGAGGGTTCCAGCGATCAGGCCCATGATGCCGATTTTCGACAGGCGTTCCCCAAGGAATGCCCAGCTTGCGGCGGCGACGGTTATCGGCAAAAGGGAGGCGATGATGGCAGCGAGGCTGGCCTCGATCCATTGCATAGCCATGAAATTCGCGCCCAAGTATATCGCGTTTTGGCAGATGCCGAATATGACCACAACGATCCATTGTTTGCGGGTAAGGCGGGCAGTTTGGCCCAGCGCACGGGCGATTATGATCGCGATCAGGCCGGAAATCAGGAACCGTAAAGACAGCATGGCGAGGGGGGAGGCGTAGGCAACCGCAATACGGGCGGAGGTAAACGCACTGCTCCACATCAACGCGAAGGACAGGCCCATGATTATTGCGCGAAAATCCATCGTATACCCCAAGAAAAAAGGGCCGCCCAATGACGACCCTTAATAAATCATGTGTTGACGCAATTTAAGCGTTAACGGCATCTTTCAGGGCTTTGGCAATAGTCACCTTGGCAACACGGTCAGCGTCTTTGTGCATCTGCTCGCCAGTGGCTGGGTTGCGAACCATGCGGTCAGGGCGGTCACGGCAGATGAATTTACCAAGGCCTGGAAGAGTAACAGCGCCGCCGCCAACAACTTCTTTGGTCACGATGTCTGTGATCGCTTGAAGAGTGTTGTTAGCTGTCGCTTTGTCAGTTCCAGTTGCTTCGGCAAGCGCTGCAACGAGCTGAGTTTTTGTCATAGGTTTCTGCGTCATAATTTCTCTATCCCTGTTAATTCTTGTTTCTTTTCCGAACCGCTTAGGCCCACGCACAGGACTAAAGCGGTTTTACGGGATAAACTCAATCAAAGAATTGCTTATTTACCCATTTTTTATGGGTTTCGCGGAATTTCGCCGGTTTTATTTACCAAATGGTAATGCCGTAGCATCATAAGAACGCGGTTTCGTCAAAACTACGCAGTTTTCGCGAGTGCAGCCGTTCCAGCGGCATCTCTTTTAACGACTGCATCGCCTTGATCCCGATTTGCAAATGCTGCGAGACTTGGCGTTTGTAAAATGCGCTCGCCATGCCCGGCAGCTTTAGTTCGCCGTGTAGTGGTTTGTCGGACACGCACAGCAAGGTGCCATATGGAACGCGGAACCTGAAACCGTTGGCGGCGATGGTGGCGCTTTCCATATCCAGTGCGATGGCGCGGGACTGGGACAGGCGATGCACGGGGCCGGATTGGTCGCGCAGCTCCCAGTTTCGGTTGTCGATAGTGGCGACGGTTCCGGTCCGCATGATGGTCTTAAGTTCATAACCCGTGTAGCCGGTAACGGATTCCACAGCATTTTCCAGCGCGATTTGCACTTCGGCCAGCGCCGGGATGGGTACCCAGACGGGCAGGTCGGCATCCAGCACGTGATCCTCGCGGACATAAGCATGCGCCAGAACGTAATCGCCAAGATTTTGCGAGTTCCGCAGCCCCGCGCAATGCCCAAGCATCAGCCAAACGTGCGGGCGAAGAACGGCGACGTGATCGGTGATGGTTTTCGCGTTAGAGGGACCAACGCCGATGTTAATTATCGTAATGCCCGAACCATTGGCGCTGGTCAGGTGGTAGGCTGGCATTTGCGGCAGTTTTTCCGGCGGATCGCCCAAAGTGCCATCGCGTGTGGTGATAACATTGCCGGGCTCGACCAGCGTTTCATAGTCAGAGGTTGGGTCTTTTAAGGCGGCTTTGGCGAAATCCAGAAACTCGTCCATATAGAACTGGTAGTTGGTGAACAGCACGTGGTTCTGAAAATGCGCGGGGCTGGTGGCCGTGTAATGCGCAAGGCGTGCCAGCGAATAATCCACCCGTTGTGCGGTGAACGGGGCCAGCGCGCGGGTGCCGTCCGCGTCAGGTTTATCAGTGCCATTGGCGATCAAATCGTTGGTGGTTTCAAGGTCCGGCACGTCGAAAACGTCACGCAAGGGGCGTTGCAACGAATCCTCGATAGAGCCCTCGATATACGCCTCTTCCCCCATTGCGAAATGCAGCGGGATCGGGGTTTTGGAAACCTCGACCCGTATCGGCACCCCGTGATTTTTGATCAACAAACCGATCTGCTGCTCAAGGTAATTTTCAAACAAATGCGGGCGCGTGAGGGTGGTGGAATACTTCCCCGGCTCGGCGACATGCCCGAAGGAAAGCCGCGTGTCGATCTTGGCAAAGCTGCGCGTGAAGATGGAGATTTGCGGATAGTAGGCGCGGTAATGCCCCTCGACAGGGTCGCCGTTCATTACACGGGTGAAGTTATCGCGCAGAAAACTGGTCGCCTCGTCATACAGTTTTTGCACAGCTTTCACGGCGGCCTTGGCATCGGTGAAATCCTGTGGTTCCTCGCAAACGGGGGAAATTCGGCTGAGTTTGGTATGCTTGTCGTTCATTATTGGTCTTTCAAAAATAAGGGTGTTTCTTCGAATAATAACACATCGATCAAGCCGACGTCGGAAATCCGCAGTTCGGGGATAACGACCAATGCCAGCAGGGAGTGCTGCATATAGGCGTTGTTCAACGTGCAACCGCATTTTGCCATGGCGGCCACCATTTGGTCGGCGCTTGCGGCGACGATGTGCGCGTCTTCATCGGACATCAAGCCGCCGATGGGTAGTTTGACCAAGGCCAGCTCGCGCCCGTCTTTCCAGACGGTGATGCCGCCGCCGACCTCGCTTAGGCGGTTGGCGGCCAGCGCCATATCCACCTTGGATGTTCCCACAACGATCATGTGATGGCTGTCGTGCGCGACTGTGGATGCCACGGCACAGTCCCCCGTGTACCCGAATCCCGACACAAAAGCGTTCGTAACGCTGCCGGTCGCGCGATGGCGCTCGACAAGGGCGATCTGGCAAACATCTTGCGCGTCATCTCCGACGGCGAGGCCATCTTCGACGTTCAAAGTTGCCGTTAACGCTTTGGTCGGGGCCTGGTTTTCCACCACGCCGATGACGCGGGCTTTCACGTGGTTGGCCCCTTCCGGTGCCACGATATCAAAATCCGCAGGGGTCTTGTTTTTGCCCATGTTCACGGATTGGCGGGCCTTTTGCGGCCACTCGAACGGGGCATCTTCGCCAATCAGCACGCCGTTTTCAGCGACGATCTGGCCGCGCGCAATCACGGTCTCGATTGGCAGGGTGCGCAGGTCCGAGGACAGGATAACATCGGCGCGACGACCCGGAGTGATCGAGCCAAGCTCGCGCTCCAACCCGAAATGCGTGGCGGTGTTTATCGTCGCCATCTGAATCGCAATCAGCGGGTCGAGGCCGCACGCGATAGCATGGCGCACCACGCGGTTCATGTGGCCGTCATTTATCAGCGTGCCCGAATGGGAATCGTCCGTGCAAAGAATGAAGTTGCGCGGATCCAGACCCTTTTCCGTCACCGCCGTAATTTGCGTTTCAACATCAAACCAAGCGGACCCCAGCCGCATCATTGAGCGCATCCCTTGGCGCACCCGCATGATCGCATCGGCCTCGCAGGTGCCTTCATGATCGTCCGCCGGACCACCCGCCACGTAGGCATGAAACCCCGCCAGATCGGCGCTGGCGTAATGCCCGCCGACCGTTTTACCAGCGCGCTGGGTGGCGGCAATAATGGCCAGCATCTTGGGGTCGTTGTTCATGACACCGGGAAAATTCATCATCTCGCCAAGGCCGATGATGTTGGGCCATTGCATAGCCTCGATCACATCCTCGGGGGTCAGCTCAACGCCGGTATTTTCCAATCCGGGGGCGGACGGCGCACAAGACGGCATCTGGACGAATACGTTAATGCGCTGCTGCAAAGCCTCGTCGTGCATCAGGCGCACGCCCTCCAACCCCATAACATTGGCGATTTCGTGGGGGTCGGTGAACATAGTCGTCGTGCCGTGGGGCATCACCGCACGGGCGAATTGGGTGGTGGTCAGCATACCGCTCTCAATGTGCATATGACCGTCGCACAGGCCGGGAATTATGTAACGCCCGTTCGCCTCGATCACCTGCGTGTCCGGCCCGATCATGGCGCTGGCATCCGGCCCGCAATAAGCAAACCGCCCATCCGCAATGGCGATATCCGTGTTCGGAATCACCTCGCGGGAATGGACATTAACCCAACGGCCTTGGCGGATAACCATATCGGCAGGCGTGCGGCGCGCGGCGACATCGATTAAGCGAGGGGCAACATCGGCCCAGGATTTGATAGGAGTTGTCATGTGCAAAAATGGCACGACGGGGTCGAAAGGTTCAAGCGAAATTTTTATGAAACAGTTTCACCGTCCGGTAAAAACACTTCGCGCAGTATCGTTTGCAACTGTGTGGCATCTTCCGCGGTAAACGCATCCGGTTGATTGCTGTCGATGTCCAGCACGGCGATCAGGTCGCCGTCTCCGTTGAAAACGGGCAAAACAATTTCGGATCGGGTTAAGGCGGCGCAGGCGATGTGGCCCTCAAATGCGTTAACATCCGCGATCAGTTGTGTTTCGCGAGTGCGTGCCGCTGCCCCGCACACGCCGCGCGAAAACGGGATGGTCAGACAGCCGTGGCCGCCTTGGTAGGGGCCGATTTTCAGTAACTCGGGGGCGGTGACGCGGTAAAACCCCACCCAGTCGAAACGCGAGTCGCTGTGGAACAATTCGCAAGACACGGTGGCCATAAGCGCGATCTCGTCGGTTTCGCCTGCACATAAGGCTGCGATGCGGGCGCGAAGGGATGGGTAATCTGTCATGGTGTTTGTAAGCTCTTGTATGAGGGGCATAAGGAAAATACCTTAGGCGCGAAGATTTGAACAGGAGAATTCCGTGAGTGGACTTTTAGCCCTTTTAGATGACGTTGCCGCGATAGCAAAAGTTGCCGCAAGTTCATTGGACGATATCGCCGCGCAGGCGACCAAGGCTGGCACCAAAGCGGCGGCGTTGGTGATTGATGATGCGGCGGTGACGCCACAATACATGCGCGGATTTGATGCCTCGCGCGAGCTGCCGATTGTCTGGCGGATTGCCAAGGGGTCTATCCGCAACAAGCTGCTGATATTGCTGCCAGCGGGGCTAGGTCTTTCGGCGTTTGCACCTTGGGCGATTACGCCGTTGCTAATGATGGGCGGCGCATATCTGTGTTACGAGGGTGCCGAAAAAGTTCTGCATAAATATCTGCACAGTGGCGACGAACATGTTGAAAAAGTTACCCATTCCGACCCCGCGCATCTGGAAGAAGAGAGGGTAGCTGGCGCGATCAAGACGGATTTTATTCTGTCGGCTGAAATTATGACCGTGTCGCTGGCGGCTATTCCTGAAAGCAATATCTGGATGGAGGGGGCTGTGCTGGCCACCGTTGCCATCGGCATCACGGCGCTGGTTTACGGCGGTGTGGCGCTGATTGTTAAGGCGGATGATCTTGGGTTATTCATGGCGCAGCGCGGGCGATTACGACCGACACGCGCTTTGGGGCGAGGTATTGTCAAATTTATGCCGACATTCATGCGTTGGCTGACGATAATCGGGACGGCGGCGATGCTGTGGGTCGGCGGCTCGATCATTATTCACGGGTTTGAGGTGCTGGGCTTTGGCTGGCTGGGCCACCAGATTAACAACTTGTCGGTGGCGCTTGGCGGGTTGGTTCCGTGGGCCGCGGGCGTGGTTGAGTGGTCGGTTACAGCACTGATGGACGGAATTTTCGGTGTGGCGTTGGGGGCGGCGATTATTCCGTTGGTATCCAGGGTAATCGCGCCATTATGGGCGAAATTGCCTAAGTTTAAGGTTTGAATTTGAGTATTTGGGAAAAAGAGAAGTCAGGGCGCGTATGTCAGTATGGTGATTGTGGTGTTGCCGTATTTGCGGGTGTCTAATGTGGTGAAGCCCTTTGGGGGGAGGATTGCGCGGTTTTCTTCCCAGATGATTAGAGCGCCGTCAGCGATCCAGTTGCCAGCGATGCACGCGGCGAGGGCTTTTTCGCCGAAGCCTTTGCCGTAGGGCGGGTCGAGGAAAATCAGGTTGAACGGGTCGGTGCGGTTCTCGCCCGGTTTGGTAGCGTTGCGGCGGTAGATTTTGGTTTGATCGCGCACATTCAGAGTTTGGATGTTTTGTTTGATGAGCGCGATGGCCTTGTTTCCGTCATCGACGAATTGGACAGAGGCCGCGCCTCGGCTGAGGGCCTCTAATCCTAACGCGCCGGTGCCCGCGAACAGGTCGAGCACGTTTGCGCCCTCGATTTCGGGATAGTTGCCGTGGGTTAGCACGTTGAACAAGCTCTCGCGGACACGGTCCGTGGTGGGGCGCAGGTGGGCGGCCTCGTCGCCTTTGCCGATGTTGGCCAGCGCCGTGCCTTTGAATTTTCCACCGATGATCCGCATTAGGACAACAGAGTTTTCAGGTCGGTGGCGGGGTCCTGGATCGCGGCTGGATTGGCCGATTTACCTGCCTCGATAAGGCGTTTGCCAACCATATAGGCGCGCGGGTCGTTCATGGCGTCAACGGCCAGCAGTTGGTCGCCGTGGAAATACCAGAAGGAAGTCGCGCCGTTGGTTTTGCGGCTGATTACGCGGTCATAGCCGGTGTTCAGCCCCGCGATTTGCAATTTTACGTCGTATTGGTCGGACCAGAACCACGGTTTCGCGTGGTATTGCGCATCTCCGCCAAGCATTGCGGCGGCGGTTGCCTCGGCTTGCTCGATCGCGTTGGGCACGCTTTCAAGGCGGATACGGCCACCTTTGTAAGGGAAGCTGGTGCAATCCCCCGCCGCGAAAATCGCAGGGTCCGAGGTGCGGCCAAAGCCGTCTACTTTGATGCCGTTGTCAATTTCCAGCCCCTCGGCTAGCGCAATCGAGGGGCGGATTCCGACACCCACGACCGCGAAATCTATCGCAAGTTCCGTGCCATCCGTCAGCGTGGCCGAGGTCACCCGCCCGCCCGTGCCGTTCAGCGATGCAAGGCCGACGCTCTCGCGAATGTCAACGCCGCGCATGGTGTGGAGGGTGCGGAAATAGTCCGAGGTTTCGGGCGCGGCCACTCTTTGCAGGATGCGTTCGGCCAGTTCTACCAGAACCACCTGCACACCGCGGGTTGCGGCAACGGCGGCGGCCTCTAGTCCGATATACCCACCACCAACGATCAACGCGCGTTTGCCTTTGGTGAAATCGGGGGCCATGGCGTCGGCGTCGGCCAGGGTTCTGACTGTGTAAACCCCGTCCAGATCCCCACCAATCGAGGGCGGCAGTTCGATAGGATCAGAACCTGTGGTCAGGGCCAGTTGGTCGTATTCCAGCACCTCGCCCGTACCAAGGGTTACGGTCTTGGCGGCGCGGTCAATCGCGCTTACCTGAACGCCAAGCCGCAGGGTGATGTTTTGGTCAGCGTAGAATGCCTCGGGGCGCAGGAACAGGCGTTCTGCGTCCATCTCGCCTAGCATGTATTTTTTTGAAAGCGGCGGGCGTTGGTAGGGCGGCACCGGTTCGCCGCCGATCAGCGTGATGTCTCCCACGTAGCCGAGTGCGCGCAGTTTCACAACCAGTGAAGAACCGGCCTGACCCGCGCCAATAACAATAATTCCAGCCATATCTATCCCGCCAGTTGATCCATTTTCCGCGCCATCTTCACGTCGCGCATTGATAATCCGTCTACGTCGTGGCTGGTTAGCAGGACTTCAACGGTGCGGTAAACGTTAAACCACTCTGGGTGGTGGTTCATTTTTTCGGACCAGATGGCGATGCGGGACATCCAGCCGAACGCCTCGATGAAATTGGCGAATTCAAAGGTTTTGGTCAGGGCATCGCGGTCGGTTTGCAACGCCCATCCGGCGGCTTGAAGTTCGGGCAGGAATTCCGCCCGTTCGGTCGTCGTTAATGGTGGTGAAAGCATGTTTAATCCCCTGACTTCTTGAATGGGCCAATGGCGGCGAGAAATTCTATGTCCTCGTCCACAGCCGCGCGTTCATCGGTTAAAAACTGGTTAACGGCGCGTTCAAACCCTTTATCCGCGATCCAGTGTAACGAGTAAACCGGGCTGGGCATATAGCCCCTTGCGAGTTTGTGCTCCCCTTGTGCGCCAGCCTCGACGCGGGCGAGATTGTGCTCAATAGCGTAGTCGATGGCTTGATAATAGCACAGCTCGAAATGCAGATACGGGTGATCCTCGGCGCAACCCCAGTAGCGGCCAAACAGGGTTTTAGTACCGATGAAGTTAAGCGCTCCGGCAATATATTTACCGTCACGTTTCGCCAAAACCAGCAAAATGTCGTCCCGAAGGGTCCGCTGGGCTATGTTGAAGAATTCGCGGGTCAGGTAGGGCGTACCCCATTTCCGCGCGCCTGTATCTTGGTAAAACTGCCAGAAGGCATCCCAGTGTTCGGGCTGGATTTGATCGCCGGTAAGCTGGAGTATCTCGCCGCCAAAACCTTGCGCCAAGCGGCGTTCCTTGCGGATCATCTTGCGTTTACGGCTGGAGAGTTTGGCAAGGAATGCGTCGAAATCCGTGTAGTCGTCGTTTTCCCAATGAAACTGCTGACCGACACGCTGCATCATGCCAAGTTCCGGGCCAAGAGCGTATTCTTCTTGTGTGCAAAATGTAATATGAAAGCTGGAAACATGGTTGTCCGTGGCGATCTGGATGGCCGCGCTGACCAGCGCTTCCCGCGCTATATCCGAGCGCACCAGAAGGCGAGGGCCAGTGGCTGGCGTGAAGGGAACCGCGCATTGCAACTTGGGATAATACCGCCCGCCAGAGCGCTCAAATGCGCCTGCCCAAGCGTGGTCAAAAACGTATTCCCCTTGCGAGTGACCTTTGGCATACATTGGCATAACGCCGATAATTTCACCGTCTAATCGCGCCACTAAATGTCGAGGCGCCCAGCCTGTGCCGCCCCCGACGGACCCGCTTTCTTCCAGTGCCAGCAAGAAACGGTGGCTTGTGAACGGGTCTTGCCCATCGGTGCAGCCGTCCCAATCGGTGGCAGAAATCGCGGCGATGCTGCCCACCACGCTGACCTCTATTTGCGGAGTTTCCGACATTATTTGTCCAGCATCTCACGCAAGGAATAAACCAGCGCGAGGGCGTCGCGGGCGGTTAGCTCGTCCGGGTGGATGTCGCGCAAACGGTCTTCAACTTCGGAAGGTTGAGGGGGCCTCGCCTTGGGCTCGGCGGTTGCGCTGAACAGGGGCAGGTCGTCGATAAGGGTTTCGGCGTTGCCACCACCATCCCGATCTTTCTGTTCCAGCGCTTCCAGAACGATACGGGCGCGCTCCACCACGGCAGGTGGCAGGCCTGCGAGTTTGGCGACTTGCACACCGTAAGACCGGTCCGCCGCACCCTCGTGCACCTCGTGGAGGAAGATCACATCGCCCTCCCATTCGCGCACGGCAACGGTGGCGTTTTTGAGGCCCGGGAGTTTGGCGGTCAGCGCCGAGAGTTCATGGTAATGCGTCGCAAACAGCGTCCGGCAACGGTTAACATCGTGGAGGTGCTCCAACGTGGCCCAAGCGATGGACAGCCCGTCATATGTCGCCGTCCCCCGTCCGATTTCATCGAGGATCACCAACGCGCGATCACCAGCCTGATTGAGGATTGCAGCGGTTTCCACCATCTCGACCATGAAGGTAGATCGCCCACGGGCAAGGTCGTCCGCCGCCCCCACGCGCGAGAAAAGTTGGTCGATTATGCCGATATGGGCTTTTGTGGCCGGAACGTATGCACCCATTTGGGCAAGCAGGGCAATCAGGGCATTTTGGCGAAGGAATGTCGATTTACCAGCCATGTTCGGGCCTGTCAGCAACCAAACGGGGTGGCTGTTATCTTCGCCCGCGGTCAGATCACAATCGTTGGCAACGAAAGGATCGCCCGAACGCCGCAGCGCTTGTTCGACCACCGGATGGCGACCGCCTTGAATCGCAAATGAACGCGAGGCGTCCATTTGCGGTCGCACCCAGTTTTCACCAATCGCGATATCGGCGAGGGCTGCGGACAGGTCGGTTTCGGCCAGAGCTTTCGCAGCTTGGGCAATTCGGGCGGCGTGATCCATGATGGCGGCGCGCAGGTCTGCGAAGATGGTTTTCTCGATTTCCAGCGCCCGCCCGCCAGCGTTAAGGATTTTGGTTTCCATTTCGGACAGGGGAACCGTGGTGAACCGCACTTGGTTGGCCGTGGTTTGGCGGTGGATAAACGTATCGGAAAGCGGTTCCGACAACATTTTTTCGGCGTGGCTAGCGGGGGTTTCGACGAAATAGCCCAGCACGTTGTTGTGCTTGATCTTGATCGAGGTGATCCCCGTCAAGGCCGCGTATTCCGCCTGCATGGCGGCGATAACACTGCGGCCCTCGTCGCGCAGCTTGCGTGCCTCATCCAGTTCTTCGTTAAATCCTTCGGCGACGAACCCGCCATCACGGGCCAGCAATGGCGGTTCAGGAATCAGGGCGACATCCAGCAGTTTCACCAGCGTGTCGTGCCCTGTCATATCTTGCGCCGCGCGTTGCAGCACGTCCGGCAAGGCCCCGGCGAGCGCTGCCGATAACGCCCCCGCTTGTACAAGGCCGCGGCGCAAGGCGACGATGTCGCGGGGGCCTCCTCGATCTAACGCCAGGCGCGCGAGGGCGCGTTCCATGTCCGGCACTTGCCGCAAAGCCTCGCGGGTGTCTTCGGCCAATGCCCGGTTTTCGACGAAATGCGCGACGGCATCGTGGCGGGCGTTTATGGTTGCCAGATCGGTTGACGGGCTGGTCAGGCGGACCCCTAAAAGCCGCGCACCGCTGCCTGTGATCGTCCGGTCTATGGTGGCCAGCAATGACCCTTGGCGTTCACCCGAAAGGCTGCGGGTCAGTTCAAGATTGCGGCGTGTTGCGGCGTCGATTTGCACCGAACTGCCGTGGCTTTCCTTTAATGGTGGCCGCAGCAGCGGCAGTTTTCCACGTTGGGTTATGTCGAGGTAATCGACAATTGCGCCCATGGCCGCGACTTCGGAGCGCTCGAAATTCCCGAATGCGTCGAGGGATTTGATTTTGAACAACTTGGTCAATCGCCCCTCGGCGGCAGTAGAATCAAAACTGGCGGCAGAAAGCGGTGTAAGCGACGCCCCTGCCTCCTCAATTGTTTCGCGCAGGGTTTCGGCGAGAGAATCCGTCACCAACACCTCGCGCGGGGACAGGCGGGCCAGCGTCGGGCCAAGCGTTACGCGGCTTATAGGCGCCACGTGAAAATCTCCGGTCGAGACATCCACCCAGCTTATCGCCATCGCCCCCCGCACATCCGCGATAGCCGCGAGGTAGTTGTGCGCACGGGCGTCCAGCAGCGAATCTTCGGTCAGCGTTCCGGGGGTCACCAGCCGCGTAACATCGCGCTTGACTATGGCTTTATAGCCACGTTTTTTGGCCTCGGAAGGGGCCTCCAGTTGCTCGGTCACCGCGACACGGAAACCTTTGCGGATCAGCGTCAGAAGATACCCCTCGGCGGCATGATGCGGAACACCGCACATGGCAATATCCTTGCCCTCGTGCTTGCCACGTTTGGTTAACGCGATGTCCAGCGCGGCGGAGGCGGCCACGGCATCGTCAAAAAACATCTCGTAGAAATCACCCATGCGATAGAACAGTAGCGCGTCGGGATAGCGCCCTTTGATCTCCAGATACTGCGCCATCATGGGCGTTATCGAATTGTCTTTTGCGGCCATGTGCGAAGCAGTCCCCGAGCGTTGTTGGTTCGGGATTTCTAGCACGCCAATGCGGATTGTGGAACCACTTGCGAAGAGGCGAGGTACGCATTACTTTTGCACCATCCCAAAGAGGTGCCCCATGCTACAAGCTTTCACAAACCGCCGTAAATTCAAAGACCTGTCGGAGGCCGAAGTCCTTGCGCTGGCGATTTCCTCGGAGGAGGATGACGCGCGGATTTATGCGACGTATGCGCATGAATTACGCGAGGAATATCCGGAAACGGCCGCAGTATTCGATGAAATGGCGCTGGAGGAAAACGAGCATCGCAAGATGTTGATTGATGCGTTTACCACGCGGTTTGGCGATGTAATCCCGTTAATCCGGCGCGAACACGTAGCAGGTTATTACAACCGCAGCCCCGTCTGGCTGGTGAAAAACCTTGGGCTGGAACGCATCCGCGAAGAGGCGCAAAAGATGGAGCGCGATGCGCAGAATTTTTACCTGACCGCCGCGGGGCAATCTTCTGATCCCGCAACCCGCAAGCTGCTGGGCGATTTGGCCGAGGCCGAGGGGCAACACGCGCAGTCCGCGGCCCGGATGTCTGTCGATCTGGAATCGGACGAAGGTGCCGACGAAAAATCCGCCGCGCATCGCCAGTTTGTTTTGACGTGGGTGCAGCCCGGTTTGGCGGGGTTGATGGACGGCTCGGTTTCCACGCTCGCGCCGATTTTCGCCACCGCATTTGCAACGCAAGACCCGCATACAACTTTGTTGGTTGGCTTGGCCGCCTCGATCGGGGCGGGGATTTCGATGGGGTTTACCGAGGCAGCACATGATGACGGGGTGATCTCGGGCCGTGGCGCGCCGTGGAAACGCGGGCTGGCCTCGGGCGTTATGACGACGCTGGGCGGGTTGGGCCACGCCTTGCCGTATCTGATAGCGGACTTCTGGACGGCCACATCCATCGCTTTCATCGTCGTATTTATCGAACTATGGGCAATCGCGTGGATCCAGAACCGCTTCATGGAAACCTCGTTCGGCAAGGCGATTTTTCAGGTGGTTCTGGGCGGCAGTTTGGTGCTGGCCGTCGGAATTCTTATTGGTGCCGGGTAGGTTGTAGTCGGTACAGACTCTGCGTAAGGTTTGCTTAACAATTAGAAAACCTGAAGGCCAACCAATGTCCAACAACACCAAAGTCACCGACGAAGAGGCGCTGGCCTATCACCGGGAGCCAACCCCCGGGAAAATCGAGATTAACGCTTCCACCGCGATGGCGACGCAGCGGGATTTGTCGCTGGCCTATTCGCCCGGTGTGGCCGCCCCCGTTCAGGCCATCGCGGACAATCCGGCGTTGGCGTATGAATATACCACCAAGGGCAATCTTGTGGCGGTTATCACCAACGGCTCGGCTATTCTGGGGATGGGCAATCTGGGTGCGCTGGCCTCCAAGCCGGTGATGGAAGGCAAGGCGGTTCTGTTCAAGCGGTTTGCGGATGTTAACGCCATTGACATCGAACTGGACACCCAAGACCCTGAAGAAATCATTGCAGCGGTGCGCCTGATGGGGCCGACGTTCGGCGGGATTAACCTCGAAGACATCAAAGCGCCGGAATGTTTCATTATTGAACAACGGCTTAAGGAAGTTATGGATATTCCGGTGTTCCATGACGACCAACACGGCACAGCGGTGATTTGTGCGGCAGGGCTGATTAACGCGCTGCACCTTTCGGGCAAGAAAATCGAGGATTGCCGGATAGTTGTTAACGGCGCGGGGGCGGCGGGCATTGCCTGTATCGAGCTGCTGAAAACCATGGGTGCCAAGCATGACAATTGCCTGCTTTGCGATACCAAAGGCGTGATTTATCAGGGTCGGGCTGAGGGGATGAACCAGTGGAAATCGGCACATGCGGCCAATACTAAAGCCCGCACTCTGGATGATGCGATGGATAATGCCGACGTGTTTATCGGTGTCTCGGTCAAGGGCGCGGTGACGGCGGAAATGGTCAAATCCATGGCTGCTGATCCGGTGATTTTCGCCATGGCCAACCCCGACCCAGAGATCACACCGGAGGAGGCCCACGCCGTTCGCGAGGATGCGATCGTGGCAACAGGGCGCTCGGATTATCCCAATCAGGTTAACAATGTACTGGGCTTCCCCTATCTGTTTCGCGGGGCGCTGGATATTCATGCCCGCGCGATCAACGACGAAATGAAGATCGCCTGTGCCGAGGCTTTGGCCGCACTCGCCCGCGAGGATGTGCCGGACGAGGTCGCGCTGGCTTACGGTAAAAAACTTAGTTTCGGGCGGGATTACATCATTCCAACGCCGTTTGATCCACGCCTGATTTACATCATCCCGCCAGCGGTTGCGAAGGCGGGGATGGACACGGGCGTCGCAAGGCGTCCTATCATTGATATGGAGGCGTATGAGTTAAGCCTGAAAGCGCGGCTCGACCCGACGGCCTCGATATTTCAATCGCTGAACGTGCGGGCCAAACGCGAGCAGGCGCGGATTGTTTTCGCCGAGGGCGATGATTCCCGTGTTGTACGCGCAGCCGTTGCCTATCGACGTGCAGGGCTGGGCCAATCGGTGGTGGTTGGGCGACCCGACGAGGTTGCAGGTTTCCTGAAAGCCGCCGGAATGCCCGAAGCGATTGACGAGATCGAAGTGATTAACGCCGCGACAACGCCGCATTTGGCGAAATACAAAAGCTACCTTTACGACCGCCTGCAACGTAAGGGTTTTGACAGGCGGGACTGCCATGTTCTGGCCTCAAGGGACCGGCATGTGTTTGCCTCCCTGATGCTGGCGCATGACCATGTTGATGGCATGGTAACAGGGGCCACGCGCAAATCGGCGCAGGTTCTTAGCCAGATTAACCACGTTTTCGATGCGTCTATCGAGGGCGGCGCGGTGGGCATCACCGTGGTTCTGGCGGGTGGCCGGATCGTGTTGATCGCCGACACATTGGTGCATGAATGGCCCGAGGCCGAGGATTTGGCCGATATCTCCGAACGCGCGGCGGATTTGGCGCGCAGTCTGGGGTTAGAGCCGCGCGTGGCGCTGGTAAGTTTCTCGACCTTCGGATATCCGGTTTCGGAGCGCGCCGAGAAGATGACCGAAGCCGTGGCGGTGCTGGACAAGCGTCGGGTTAATTTTGAATACGACGGCGAGATGACCGTGGACGTGGCCCTGAACCCCGAGGTGATGAAGCAATATCCGTTCTGTCGTTTGACCGGTCCGGCCAACATTCTGGTTGTTCCCGCGCGGCATTCTGCGTCGATTTCGGTGAAGCTGATGCAGGAAATGGGCGGCGCTACGGTGATCGGGCCGATCCTGACGGGCATCGACAAACAGGTCAAGATTTGTACGACCACCTCCACCGTTAACGACATTCTGAACATGGCAATTATGGCTGCATGCAAGGTCGGCTGATATGGCGATTTACAACCTCGGCTCGGTGAATATCGACCATGTTTACCGTGTGCCATATTTGCCAGAGGCAGGCGAAACGCTTGCCGCGACCTCGTTTAACAGCGGGCTTGGCGGCAAGGGGGCGAACCAGTCGATTGCGATAGCGCGGGCCGGTGGGAAGGTATTTCATATCGGTGCGATCGGCAGTGACGGTGTCTGGCTGGCCGACCAGATGACAGAGGCGGGCGTTGATACGCAGCATTTGTCGGTTATCGATGTGCCGACAGGCCACGCGATTATATACGTCGATGATGCGGCGGAAAACGTTATCGTTTTGTTTACCGGCGCCAACCGCGCTTTGAGAGAAACGATGGTTACGGACGCGTTAAGCGGGGCCGGTGCTGGCGACTGGTTGTTGTTGCAAAACGAAACCAACCTCGGAGTTTATGCGGCGAAGGCTGCCAAGGCAAAGGGGATGCGGGTGGCCTATGCGGCGGCTCCTTTTGACGCTAAGGCGGCTGTTGCGATGCTGCCAATGACGGATTTACTCGCCGTTAACCATGTTGAGGCGGCGCAATTGTCAAAGGCTTTGGGTGTCGAGGCGGCGACCCTTCCGGTTCCACAGATTTTGATCACGCGCGGGGTCGATGGCGCGACGTTGCAGACAGGCGATGCCGTGATTTCCGTGGATGCCTTCAAGGTTGATCCGGTGGATACAACGGGGGCTGGCGATACATTTCTGGGCTATTTTCTAGCCGCGCTTGATCTGGGTAGATCGGTCAAACACGCACTAACATTCGCCTCCGCAGCCTCGGCCATTCAAGTCACTAAAGTAGGCGCGGCCGCGGCAATTCCTGCCGCTGACGAGGTTGTGGCGTTTTTAGATGGGAATTTGGAGTAATTCATTAACGTATATTAATAAAAGGGAAAATCACCAAAATGGATACGGCTATTATTTTTGATTGTGAGTATCTGGTTACCGAAAACGCGCAGCAGCGGTATTGGTGTGGACCGTTTGATCCAGACCCGGTGATCGCGCAAATTGGTGCCGTAAAGCTTGGCCTTACCGGCGGCTTTCAAATTTTGGCGACGAAACGGATATTTGTGCGGCCTGTGGATCGCCACGGTGACGATTACGCCATTGACCCGTTTTTCACGCAACTTACGGGCATCACCGAGGACACAATTAAAACTACAGGGGTTCCTCTGGCGCAAGCGCTGAATGACCTGAATAAGTTTTCCAACGGGGCGCAGTTCTGGTCTTGGGGCAAGGACGAACTGAACATGATGGCGATTAGCTGTTATGTGGCCAACATTACGCCAATTATTGCGGCCAATAGATTTGACAACGCGTGCAAGCTGCTGTTGTCGGCGGGAATGCCCTATGACGATATCAAGAAAACCAGCAGCAATCGGCTGGCTGCTTATTTCAAGCTGAAACACCCACCCTTAAAGGGACATGACGCACTGGATGATGCTCTGTCGATTACCTATGTGTTGCAGCATTTATTGAAGAACGGAAAGCTTGCGAGTCTACCGTAGTTTCAGGGAAATCTCGCGGAACATACCGAGGTTCTGTTCGAATGACCCGTCCTCCTCGAACGCGCGGTCGGCGGAGTTGGCGGCGATCACCACGTTGTTGTCCGTGTCGATATAGATGTACTGGCCGTAGATCCCCCGCGCGAAGTATTCACCCGGCTTGGCGTCGGCTGGCAGCCACCACTGGAAGCCGTATTGGGTTTCGCCAGCTTCGGTCGGGGCGCTGATGGCGGTGGAATCGGCGACCCACTCGGCGGGGACGACCTGCTTGCCACCGAACGCGCCGCCTTGCGCGAACATCTGGCCAAAGCGGGCGTAATCGCGGGTGCGCAGGTTCAGCCCGCCCAGTACGAAGGCGACTCCTTTGCCGTCGGTCAGGAACAGCGGGTCTGCCTCCAATCCCAGCGGGCCGAGCAGTTTTTCGGCCATGAGTTCAGGGATTTCACGCCCCGTTGCCCCGCGTATAATCATGCCGATGACGTGCGTGTCGATCGAGACGTATTGCCAACCAACGCTTGCATCAAGGTCGCGGTTTTTCAGCCTCGCTGTGAATTTGTCCATGGAGCCGCCCAGTGCCAGCACGCGGCCCATTTTGTTGATGTCGGAGCTGAAGGACAGGTAATCCTCGTCAAACGTCACACCGCTGGCCATGTTCAGCACGTTGCGGATGGTTGCGCCGTCATAGGCGGAATCAGCGAGGTTGGGCGCGTATTTTGTAACGGGGTCGTCGATGGATTCGATGTCGCCGTCGGCAATTACGATCCCCATAAGGGCTGATAGAAAACTTTTGGCGACGGACCATGAAACTCGCAAATCTTCGGGTGTTGTGCCTTTGAAATAGTCTTCATGCGCGATTTTACCGTCCTTAAGAACGACGAGCGCGGTGACGGAGCGCTCTTTGATCCATCCGCCCAATCCATCGGGCATGGCTCGCGGTTCATGCGGTAAATCGGAGGCGGGGGCGTTGGGCACACCAAGGTTGGTGCTAAAGAATATAGCCTCCATATTGCTGAAATTTCTGACGATGTTCTGCGCGGAAAACAACGCGTTAACGGCGAGTAACCGTTTGATCTCGTTTCGTTTCCATATCCAGAGGGCGGCGGGAACGATCACAATCAGGATGGCGATGGTGCTAATCATAATTCCCAGTTCATGTCAGAAGCATCCTCAGGCCGCTGATTACATCAGACTGGATCGCAACACGCAGGGCACGTTCGTCGTTGGCCCGTAGCGCGGCAAGGATAGTGCGGTGTTTCTCGCTGGCGAGGGTTCGCGGCAATCTGGAATACAGCGCCCGCATGGTCGGACCGGCTTGCAGCCAGACAGTTTCCAGCAGCGCCAGCATCGCGGGGGATTGGGCGCGAAGGTACAAAGTGCGGTGAAAATCCAGATTGGCGCGGACGTATCCGGTTGCATCCGCCTTGACGATTTTCTCGGCTATGACGTTGTTAATGTTTTGTAAACGCTCGATCAGGGCGGGGTGGACGCGGGGAAGAGCGCGGGCACCTAGCTCGGGTTCCAGCATAGCGCGGAGGCTGGCGAGTTCCTCTATCCGGTCGTTGGATAATTCCGGCGTTGATACGCGGCCCGAGGCGGACATAATTAACGCGCCTTCGGCCACCAAACGGCGAACCGCCTCTCGTGCGGGGGTCATGGAGACGTTGAATTCCGCGCCGATACCGCGCAGGGTCAGGGGCGAGGCTGGTGTCATCTCGCCGTACATAATGCGCGCGCGAAGGGTGCGGTAAACGTGTTCGTGGGCTGGAATTTTTGGTTCTGGTGACATGCAAACACCTTGTGATCACAAAATGGATCGGGTCAAGCGATAAAATTCACAGCGTGCAGTTTCGCCCCGTGTTCGCGCAGCCAGTTCCGGTGATTTTGGTAGTCTGGCATCAAGGTTTCAACGACATCCCAGAAGGCGGTGGCGTGGTTCATTTCCACCAGATGCGCAACCTCGTGTGCGGCGACGTATTCCAGCACGATGGGCGGGGCCATGACCAAGCGCCACGAAAACATCAGGTTGCCTTCAGCGGAACACGACCCCCAACGGGAGCGC
This sequence comes from uncultured Paracoccaceae bacterium, assembly GCA_937132145.1. Taxonomy (GTDB): domain Bacteria; phylum Pseudomonadota; class Alphaproteobacteria; order Rhodobacterales; family Rhodobacteraceae; genus NORP23. The sequence goes on from CAKZNY010000156.1 coordinate 21,848, forward strand.
GTGTCGCGCAGCGTTATCCGCTTGAACGGCTGGTTAAGTCGGGCGGCGTATTTCTCCACGGCGGGGACAAGCGCATTGCGGGCCTCGGTCTTGATGAAAGCTTGCAGGCGGGCACCGGAATGTTTACCGCCCACAAAGATTTTATCGCCCTCAACGCGGATGGATCTGCCGGTGGTGGCGGTGATTTCCAGATGCTCGCCGCGAAATGGCAGGCGGCCTCCGTCCAGCAAAACGGCGCGGTCGGGGAGCTTGGAAATTTGCGCCCGCAGCCAGCCTTCTTGACGGGTGGCGAACCCCTCAGCCTCGCGTATCGAGGCGCGGGTGGGCAATGTCAGCGTGGCCTTGCCGTCGGTTCTGGACAGGCGAAGGGTGAAGCGTTTGGCGCGAGGGTTGCGTTTTATGCGAACCTCGATTGGCGGGGAACCTATGAAGATAGGGCCGCTCAACATTCGGCTTTGGCGCGGTGGGCATCGACGTGCTTTTCCATGTTCATAGACATAAAGCCGGACAGTTGTAGGAAGCCGGGGTAAACGCGGCGCATGAAACCGGTGTTTGGCCAGGGAACCGAGACGATGACGTTCTTTTTGAACCATGAAAGTGGTTTGTCAGTGGCCAGTTTGTTGGGAACTTGCGGGTCCTTGGTGGTGTCGATTGGGGCCCCCATCAGGGTGATGCTTGCGGGCCGAAACGCATCGTTGTTCATCGCCATCAGCGAGGCGGCAACCATCATTGGCACGCCCGGTTGACAGACGGCCATAACGGACGGGCGCTCGCCGTCTTCGCCAAGGATGCGGCAGAAGTCGATCAGGTAGTCGGCATAGTCATCAAGGTCGAACGCTCCCTCGGAAAGTGGTACGTCACGGCTGTCGATCCAGTCGGTGATGTAAACGTCATGCTCCGGCAGCATCGCTTTGATGGTTCCGCGCAGCAAAGTGGCGTAATGGCCCGACATTGGCGCGATGATCAGAACTTTGGGGTCTTTGCGTTTGGTGGCCGCCTCTGAATCGCGCTTGAAATGGAGCAGGTTGCAAAACGGCAAAGTATGGGCGATTTCCTCGACAATCGTCGTTTCCAGCCCGAATTCCG
>CAKZNY010000157.1 GCA_937132145.1 uncultured Paracoccaceae bacterium
TACACGCGGGTAACGACAACGGACTATACACACTTTATAGCACACTAATTATATCCACACGTAACTATTTGATATTAATGTTTATTTATAAGTGTAAATCCATTGCAAATCCGTGTAGACCAGTTCGACTCTGGTACTCGCCTCCACCTTCCGGTTTTGATTTACCCGTCACTGACCCCTGCCTCGTTGAATGTTGCCATGCCGGAATGGCAGGCGATTGCGCCTTTTAGGATGCCGATTGCAAGGGCCGCGCCGGAGCCTTCGCCTAGGCGCAGGCCGAGCGATAACAGTGGTTCTTTTCCAAGGTAGTTAAGAAGACGTTTATGCGCTTGCTCGGCTGAGACATGTCCGGCCACGCAATGATCGAGGGCGCCTTTTGCCGTCTTTTCCAGAACCGAGGCGGCCGCTGTGCAAATGAACCCATCCAGGATCACAGGAATGCTTTCGACCCTTGCTCGCAAAATTGCCCCGGCGATGGCCGCCAACTCGCGCCCTCCAAGGCATCGAAGTGTTTCGAGCGCTGACCCTGCCCCTTCATGCAAAGCTACGCCGCGATCAACAACGTCGGCCTTACGCTTAAGCCCCGCGTCATCCACGCCGGTTCCTCGACCAACCCAGTCGGCTCCGTTACCGCCATATAAGGCCGAAGCGATGGCCGCCGCAGATGTGGTGTTTCCGATGCCCATTTCGCCGCACACCAACAGGTCCGCGCTTGGGTCAACCGAATCCCAACCGGTTTTCAAGGCCGCTACCACCTCGGTCTCGCTCATTGCTGCTGTGGTGGTGAAGTCCGCAGTCGGGGTGTCCAGATCAATCGCATGAACCGACATTTTCGCGCCGAACAGCTTGGAAAGCTGGTTGATCGCCGCCCCGCCTGCCTCGAAGTTATAGACCATTTGCGCGGTTACCTCGGCAGGAAACGCCGAAATTCCTTGTGCTGTGACCCCGTGATTTCCTGCAAAAACAACGATCTGCGGGTTCTCCAGTGTTGGAGCCGCCTGCCCCCGCCAGCCTGCATACCAGATCGCAAGATCCTCTAACCTTCCAAGCGCCCCCGCGGGTTTGGTTAACACATCGTTGCGCGCTCTGGCGCCCGCTTCTGCGGATTGATCTGTGGAGGGGAGGTCTTCGATAATGGCGGCGAACTCTTTAAGGTTCGCAAACTGTTTGGCTGGCATGTTCTGTCCCTCTATGATTTGTTAACCTCTGCATAGCGGGTTTGAAATCCCGTGTAGAGACCAAAAACGACAAGGCATCAAATGACCAAAACCATTCATAAGCCGGACCTGCAAGCCCATGATATTTGGGCGGCGTTCAGCCTGCTGACCCGCCTGCCCGTGCCAGTTGATCACGCCCGCGCAGGGGCACGCGGAGCGGCAGCGGCTTGGGCTTTCCCCGTTGTGGGCTTGATTGTCGGGGGGGCGGCCGGTGCGATGGCAGCGTTTGCTGAATGGTTAGGTTTACCGGCCGGAATGGCGGCAGCGAGCGCGTTGGCGTTTCTTGCCGTGGTCACTGGCGGGATGCACGAAGATGGCTTGGCAGACTTCGCGGACGCAATGGGTGGCATGACAGTCGAGCGGCGATTGGAGATCATGAAGGACAGCCGGATTGGCGCCTACGGGGTCATAGCCCTATCGATAGCCCTGCTGGCCCGGTGGTCCGGCATCGGCGAGATGTCCGGCTTGACGGTTGTATTCACCCTCGCGGCCGTGGGTGCGGCGTCGCGTGCGGTTATGGTTTGGTTAATGTTTGCAATGCCGCCTGCCCGTAAAACGGGGCTATCGGCGGGTATCGGAAAGCCAAACGTAACGACGGTGCTGGTCGCCAGTGGCATCGCATTTCTAGCCTGCGTTATACTAACAGGGCTGTCAGGCGTCGTGCTGTTCGTGTTGATTTTTGCAGGGGCATTGCCGGTGTACTGGCTCGCGAACCGAACCTTGGGGGGGCAAACTGGCGACGTACTGGGGGCTGCACAACAAGTTACTGAAATCGTTGGGCTGGCCGCTGCAATTGCCTTGCTGGCATAAAAAAGCCGCGCCAGAGTAAACCCGCGCGGCTTTGAATTTCTTTAGGCCGCAATAACCACGCGGCTGTCCAGCACATCGTTAATCTTTTTCTGTGCTGCATCCTCGCCATCGCCATCAACGGCTGTGACTTCGCGGGTTAGACGTTCCAGTGCGGCTTCATAAAGCTGACGCTCGGAATAGGACTGCTCGCGCTGGTCGTCGTTGCGGTGCAAGTCGCGAACCACCTCGGCAATCATAATCAGATCGCCCGAGTTAATCTTCTGTTCATATTCCTGCGCGCGACGCGACCACATAGCCCGTTTCACCCGAGCGCGTCCTTTGAGGGTACGCATCGCATGCGCAATAACATCGGGGCTGGAAAGCGGACGCATGCCAACCGATTCGGCTTTGGCGGTGGGAACCCGCAACGTCATCTTGTCTTTCTCAAAATTGATCACGAACATTTCCAGCATGAAACCGGCGATTTCCTGCTCTTCAATCGACACGACTTTCCCTACCCCGTGCGAGGGGTATACAACGAAATCATTCGGGCTAAACATCACGTCTGATTTATTCTTACTCATACATTCCATTCCTTTTCTGACGGACAAAAAAACCCTAGGCCGCATCAGATGCAGTCTGTGGTTGGTTTTATGTCCAGCTAACGGCCGACCATTCCAAATTCCGAGAACCGGAATGTTTTCTCGCTGCCGTGCGAGTTACAAACCCTGTATAACACAAAAATCACGTTGAAAAAAGAGGGTAGCGATTTTAGGCGTTTAACCGCCTTCACCAGGTTTTTCACTGAAGTATTTCTCCAGCTTGCCTTCTTCGCCGTCACGATCCTCGGCGTTAGGTAGCGGGTCTTTCTGGCTGATGATAACCGGCCACTTTTCCGAGTACTTTCGGTTGAATTCAACCCATTTCTCGGCGTCCGGCTCTGTGTCGGGGCGGATCGCATCGGCGGGGCATTCGGGTTCACACACACCACAGTCGATGCACTCATCCGGGTGGATGACGAGCATATTTTCGCCCTCGTAGAAACAATCCACAGGGCAAACCTCGACACAATCAGTGTATTTACAGGCGATACAGGCGTCGTTCACGATATAGGTCATCGGATACTTTCGATCATTAACGTATGGGTGAAGCCTGTCACACTTCCTAACCCCCGTTATTTAGAACTGCTTTGCGGTTTGATCAAGGCCCCCCGCGTTTGATTTTATCAATAGCGCGGCGATCTCGCTTGGTCGGGCGGCCTTTTCGTTCAATTTCCGGTGTGATCGCGGGGATTTCGGGAATCGGCGTTAAATCATCGTACAGGGTTTGCGCCTCAACGGCGGGGCCACGGCGCACGCCCAACGCCTTTAGCTTAACAATTCGCAAAGTTTCGACTTGCAGGAATTCAAGCGTATCGCCAACTTTGATCGGCGTTGAGGTTTTCTTAACCTTCACGCCATTCAGGCGCACATGTCCGGCGTTAACCACTTTTGCAGAAATCGAGCGGGCTTTGAAAAACCGCGCCTGCCATAGCCATTTATCGAGGCGAATGCTTTGGCGCGGCTCTGTCATTCATGCCCTATTTATTTTTCAACGCCATCAAGGCGGCGAAGGGGTTATCAGGGTCGATAGGTTTTTCCTTCTTGGGAGGCCGTGCCGCGAAATTCTGCTGGCGATTGTCCGGCGTGCCCTTCTTGGCGCGAGGTTTACCCTTCGGCTTGCCTTTGCCACGATTTTCGTTGCGCGGTGCCGCGGGGCGACGACGTGGTGCCCATGTGAAGGTGTAGAAAACCTCGACTTCAGGTTCTGCCGGTTCAGCGTCGGCATCTTTTGGTTCAACGTCGGCATCTGCCTCAACCGCAGGGACCACTTCGGGGGCCTCGGCTGGCGCCTCGGCGTCCGTGGGTGCTTTTGCGGCTGGTACCTCGGTGTCCGTGGTTGCTTCTGCGGCTGGCGCATCGGCGTCCGTGGCAGGTTCTGTGGCGGGTTCTACAACGGTCTCTGTGGCCTTGTCGGCCTCCGGCGTTGGTACGGTAGCTTTGACCTTGGGGCGTTCGCCCTTTTCGGCCTTATAGCCCAAGCCTTCCATCAAGTTGGCGAATTGTTCCAGCGTTAGGCCGGTGATCGACAACATGTCGGGATTAGCCTCGAACCCTGAACGGGTATCTTGGCTACGGATCATATCGGCGAGACGTTCCAGCATGTCGATGCGAATCGCGCGGTCCCCTGCCAGACGGTATCCGGCGTGGGCGTAATAGCCTTCGGGCGCGTCTTTAACGGCTGGCACAGTGACCAGACCCGGAGGGGGGGCTTCGGGGAACTCGTCCAATCCAGCCGTCAGCGACCACAGCACCAGACGCAGGCGCGTCGGGGCGGGTTTCAGCATTAGCTGTTGGAAAATGGTGAACTGTCCGAAACGAACGCCATGCTTGCGAAGCAGGCCGCGCTGGTCTTGATCCAGACCTTTGATGTCATCGGCAATCTCGGCGCGGGGCAGAACGCCCATCGCCTCGACGATCCGGAACGCAACACCTTTGGCCATGCCTGTTAGCGTCTCGTCATTTTTCAGCGCCAACAACGTCTCGAACTGGGCGGTGATCCGGCGATCAATGAAGTGTGAAAGGCGACGGCGCACTTTCTCGGCCACGTCCGGTCCGGCTTCTTCGTCAACGAAAGGCGCGACGCTCGGTGACAACGCATCAGCACCAACCACCAGTTTGCCCACCGCGTATTCACCCCACATCAGGCCGCCCTGCTCGGTTATGTCTATCTCCGTGTCCGGCGAGTTATAAAACTTGTCGGAGCGCAGGTTGAACGCAGGTTGAAGCGCTGCAATCGCGGTCGCGCGCAAAGTCTTGGCCTCTTCTACTGAAGCGGATGGGTCAAGCTGGAAACGGAAGCCCTCAAGCTTACCGATAAAATGGCCCTCGACGGTGACTTCACCGTTTTCGTTTACGTCTGCCACTAGGGCCTCCTTCTGTTTCAAGCGGCGCAGCAAAACACTGGTGCGCCGATCGACAAATCGTTGGGTCAGGGCCTCGTGCAAGGCATCTGACAGTCTATCCTCAATCGCGCGGGTTTCGCCGCGCCAATGGGCTGCATCCGCAACCCAGTCTTTACGCTGGGCAACATAGGTCCATGTGCGGATAAAGGCTAGTCGTTTCGACAGTGCATCTATGTCTCCGGCAACTTTATCTATCCTTTTAACCTCTGCGGCCAGCCAGTCGGTTGGAATGCGCCCCCCATCGTGCATAAAGTTGAACAGCTTTTGGCAGATAGCAACGTGCTCCGAAGCGGAAATCTTGCGGAAATCAGGGACTTGGCAGACCTCCCAAAGCTTTCGCACATCCGGTGCGGTATCGATTTTGTCCTTAACTTCGGGCATGGCCCATAGCGTCTTTAGCGTGGCAAGATCATCGGCTTCGCGGGCACGTACCAGTTCCGGATGCTCAGACACCTGCTCTAGCGAACGGATAAGCGAATCCGGCGTGCCGAATTCCAGACGTGAACTGCGCCATTGCAGTTTCTTGATCGAGGCAAAACGGTGGTTTTCGATTGCGTCCACCCATTCGGGTTCCAGAGGCGGCGCCTCGCCGGTAACGCCAAAAGTTCCGTCGGTGGTGAAACGCCCTGCCCGCCCGACAATCTGTGCCAGCTCGTTGGGGTGTAAATACCGGTGCCGTCGCCCGTCGAATTTTGACGTACCCGCCAGCGCCACATGCTTGATGTCGAGGTTAAGGCCCATGCCAATCGCATCTGTCGCCACCAGATAATCGACATCGCCGTTCTGATACATCTCCACCTGCGCGTTTCGCGTGCGGGGTGACAGCGCCCCCATCACCACGGCCGCGCCACCCTTTTGGCGGCGTATTAGTTCCGCAATCGCGTAAACATTATCGACCGAGAACGCGACAATAGCTGAACGCGGCGGCATTCGACTGATTTTCTTTTCACCGGAATAGGTCAGCTTGGACAGGCGATCACGGCGCATGAACTGTGCCTCGGGGATAAGCGAGGCTATGCGCCCCCGCATCGAATCCGCGCCAAGGAACAAGGTTTCTCGCAAACCCCGCGCGTTCAGCAACCGGTCGGTGAAAATATAGCCGCGGTCCGGGTCGGCACATAGCTGGATCTCGTCCACCGCCAGAAAATCCGCGCCAATGTTGACGGGCATCGCCTCGACCGTACATACCCAGTATTTGGTGCGCGGGGGCACGATGCGCTCTTCGCCCGTTACCAGCGCCACCACCGATGGTCCGCGCAGGGCCACGATCCGATCGTAAACCTCGCGCGCCAGAAGGCGCAGCGGCAAGCCGATCACACCGGTGCGGTGCGCCAGCATGCGTTCGATCGCGTAGTGGGTTTTGCCCGTGTTGGTCGGGCCTAATACGGCGGTGATAGTTGACTGCATACTGGGGATTTAAGGTTACAACTCCACACCGTCAATCTCCGCTTGCAAAGCAATTAACGCCTCGTTCACGTTTTGGAGGTACGGGTGGAGGTCGCGGGCCATGCTATAGGCCTTATACGCGCCCTTTAAGTACCCGAGTTCCTCGAACATCAAACCAAGCCCGTTCAACGCCCCGAAATGCCGGGGGTTAAGGATTAGCGTTTGCCGGACGTCCGAAATGGACAACGCATATTCATCCGTCAGGTAATAAACCGTCGCGCGCGCATTCCACCCTTCGGCGAAATCAGGCGCGTGGTCTATCAGGGCCGACAGGTGTTCGATGGCCTTGGGATAGTCCATTTCCGCCATGGCTATCTGGCCACGCTCCAACAATAAATCCATCGCGGCTGAACCGGAATGCCCCCAAATCTCGATAATCTCCTGTTCGAATGCATAGTAATCCTCGATGTCTGCTTCATGCAATTGATCAAACAGCTCGTCCAGACGAAATTGTGCGTCCTCCACATCGTTGCCCGCATCCGCGAAGGCGATGCTGGCGAAAAATTGCAGCACCAATATCAATAGTATACTTGAGAACCGCACAGCACGCCTCGCTTCAAAACCCGAATTTCACCTAACGCAACGATAAGTGCATCAGAGGGTTCCATTATAGACAGCGCCACCATAAGTTACACTAAACTTTATAACTTCGGAGACAAATATGAGTGATATCCTGAAATCAGCCGCCAGCACATTAAGCGACAAGATCGAAGGTCATTCCTTTGATGGTTCGGTTAAGTTCGAAATGCTCGGCGTTGGGGCCATACGCATCGACGAAAACGGTGTGAGCGTTGACGACAGCGAGGCCGATTGCACGTTATCTGCCGATGCCGATGTGTTTCAGGCGATCATCGACGGGGAGACAAATCCGACGTCGGCTTTCATGACGGGTAAGCTGAAGATTGACGGAGACATGGGCATGGCAATGAAGCTCGCCTCTTTGCTGGCCTGATGAATACTGCGCCCCTACATGATCTGCTCGGTGTTCCTGCCGGTGGGCAGGCCATGTTTGTGTCAGCTAAAGACGGCACGAAAATCCGCATAGCCTATTGGCAAGGCGGAGATCGCGGGACGGTTTTACTGCTTCCGGGGCGCACGGAATACATTGAAAAATACGGACGGATGGTTGCGAAACTGCTAGCGCGTAACTTGAATGTCGTGATTATCGATTGGCGCGGACAAGGGTTGTCCCATCGTTATGACGCACGGCGGGATCGTGGATATGTCGAGAGTTTCCAGCATTACCAGCAAGATTTAACAGCCGCTTTAAGCGCACCGGAAATTATTGCACTGCAGGGGCCAAAGATGCTGTTCTCCCACTCCATGGGGGGGTGTATAGCCTTGCGCGCGCTGGTCGATGGGCTTGATGTTAAGGCGGCGGTTTTTTCCAGCCCTATGTGGGGATTACCCGGTTCTGCGCCTGCAAAAAACATGCTTCGTGTGGTCGATATACTTGGGCGACCGTTTGGTCTGCACAAAACGTTGGTCCCCGACACCAAACCGACTTATTATGTCTCTGCAAACCCTTTCGAGGGGAATGAGCTGACCAATGATGCCGATTATTATGCGATGTTCAAATCTCACCTGAACGCCGAGCCGAATCTGGGGCTTGGCGGACCAACCATTCATTGGGCGGTCGAGGCGATTAAAGAAATGAAAGCGCTGATGTCTGCCCAAGTGCCGGACATTCCGATCCTGACGTTTTTAGGCACACAGGAAATTGTAGTCGAGGGCGAGGCAATTGAGGCCCGCGCCCTGACGTTTCCAAACGCGCAGTTTGAAATCATCAAAGACAGCAAGCATGAAGTCTGGATGGAAATACCGGAAATCCAGACACAGGTTTGGGATATTATGGACCAGTTTTTAGACAAAATCCTATAAACGCCCACCTCGATTTTCAAAGCAGGCGCATAGGGTTATCAAGCCCAGAACGGCTTACGTGCTTCGCGCATGGCTTGCGCTTCGCAAACACCGATATCGTCAAGCGCGCTCCAGCTTAGTTTGGCCAGCGAACGGCGTTGGCTTGCGACGCGGACACTCTCGATCACCCAATTCAGGGCCGAAGTTACCGAAATAATTCGTGTTGGTGTGTGTGTTTTAAAAGTTGCGGTGTGCATGATGCCCTCCATTGGGTTCTTGTGGGTTTCGTGATGAGTTCATTAATTCCTATCAGGAATATTGATTTATATGCCAGAGTATGATTAACAATAAAAATGAATGCTTTTTATATAACACATCACGGATATTGATATGCCAAGAAACCTCGACATGACCGCCCTTCGTGCCTTTGTAACGGTTGCCGAAACCGGAGGCGTAACCCGCGCGGCGGGGCATCTTCACCTGACGCAATCGGCCGTTTCGATGCAGGTAAAACGGCTGGAGGATTCCATCGGCCAGCGCCTGTTAGAGCGCGCCGGTCGCGGGGTTGCCTTAACGGCCCACGGCGAGCAAATGCTGGGATACGGGCGTCGGATTTTGGCGTTGAATGACGAGGTTTTGGCGCGGATGACAGATCAGGCCTACAAAGGCGAGATCACTCTGGGGGTGCCTTCAGATATCATATACCCCTATATTCCCACGGTATTACAAAGGTTTGCGGCGGAATATCCAAGTATCAAAGTTAACCTTATTTCGTCCTACACCTCGCGCTTGAAGCGCCAGTTGACGCGCGGCGAGGTGGATATCATCCTAACGACGGAAACCGAAATCGATAGGGGCGGCGAGACCTTGCAACGTGCGCAGATGCTGTGGGTTGGGTCGCCGGATGGAACATGCTGGAAGGCACGCCCTGCCCGCTTGGCCTTCGAGCATGATTGCGCCTTTCGCGGCTACGCCCAACGCGCGCTAGACGATGCCGGAATTCTGTGGGAAATGGCTGTCGAATCGGACTCCATCCGCACGGTAGAAGCATCGGTCTCAGCCGATTTGGCGATCCATGCTGCCTTGGAAGGGACGGTTGAACATCACCTTGCAGTCATCCCGCATAACGGCGCATTGCCGGATTTGCCGCTTTTCAATATCAACATGTACGTCGCCACCGGCCCGCAATTAGCACTGGCCCAACGGCTGGCGAATTTGATGCGGCAGGCCTACGGGTCCGAGATGCTGAAAGCGGCGGAATAGGCGTTAACCTTTGCCCGAAATCGCGGGTTTTTCGTGTGCACAACCCGTACACAACACGTGCACAACCTGTACATACGATTTGCGTTAACCTTTTAGCTGACCTGCACAACGACTTTCCCCGTCGCTTTACGGTCTATTAACAATTGCAGCGCCTCGTTTGCCTGCTCGAGCGGCAGGACGTGGCTGACGTGCGGCTTGAGGCGACCCTCGGCGTACCATTTGAACAGTTGCGCAAAACTGTCGGTCAGAACCGAGGGCTTCCACTTGGCATAGCTGCCCCAGTAGAACCCGATGACGGTGATGTTTTTCACCAACAGGATGTTGGCAGGAATCTGCGGCACCTCGCCACTGGCAAAACCGACAGGGATAATGCGGGCCTCGGGGTTGCACGCGCGCAACGCCGCCTTGAACTGGTCGCCACCAATCGGGTCGTAAACCACATCGGCCCCGCCCAACGACTTAACCACCTCGCGGATGTCTTGTGTGGAGCTGTCAATCAAATGATCCGCCCCGACAGCCTTTGCAACCGCAAGTTTCTCCGCCCCGCGCGCACAAGCAATCACCGTAGCCCCCATCATCTTGCCCAGTTCCACCGCCGTTAAACCGATACCGCCGGATGCGCCTAGCACAAGCAACGTCTCGCCCGCTTTAAGGTGGGCCTTATAGCCAAGTGCTACATGGCTGGTGCCGTACGCCACCAAAAACGCCGCCGCGTCTACATCGGACATACCATCCGGAACCTGCACACAGGTTGCGGCAGGGATGCACGAATACTCGCCCAAACCACCGATACCACTATAGGAGGCAATGCGCTGGCCGACGGCAAGATTATCCACCCCCTCGCCCAATGCATCAACAGTGGCGCAGATTTCCATGCCGGGGGTGAACGGCAGATCAAACTTCTCTTGATATTTACCTTGCACAATCAATGTATCGCCAAAATTTATCCCGCACGTGTGCACTTTCACCCGCACCTCGCCCGGCAAAGGGTTCGCCTGCGAAACCTCGTCCAGCGTCATCGGCTGGCCCAACTCGTGCAATCGCATGGCGCGCATGGTTTTCTCCCTTTCAAAAATACTCAAACTAATTGGCGTGACAAACAGCGCAGGTGCAAGCATCTTCTTGCCAAACGCTGCGTAAGGGCTTATGTCGTGCGCGAACGGGGTTGTCCAATGGGCAGCCCCGCATTTCTTCTGTTCTTAAGGATATACCCCATGGATATGCGTAACGTCGCTATCATCGCCCACGTTGACCACGGTAAAACCACGCTTGTGGACGAGATACTAAAACAGTCCGGCCTGTACCGCGATAACGAGACACAGCGCGAACGGGCGATGGATTCCAACGATCTGGAACGCGAGCGCGGCATTACCATCCTTGCCAAGGCCACTTCGGTTAAATGGAACGAGAAACGCATCAACATCGTCGACACTCCGGGCCACGCTGATTTCGGTGGCGAGGTGGAACGCATCTTGTCCATGGTTGACGGTGTTATCCTGCTGGTTGACGCGGCCGAAGGCCCGATGCCACAGACGAAATTCGTGACCGCCAAAGCGCTGGCCCTTGGCCTTCGCCCTATCGTGGTCCTGAACAAAGTAGACAAGCACGACGCTGAACCTGACCGTGCGCTGGACGAGTGTTTCGATATGTTCGCAAATCTTGGTGCAACGGACGAGCAGTTGGATTTTCCTGTGCTTTATGCCTCCGGTCGTACCGGCTGGGCGGACGTTGAACTTGACGGACCACGCGAAAACCTGAACGCGCTGATGGAGCTGATTATCAGCCACGTCCCTGCCCCCTCGCAGATCTCGCGCAGAGACGAGAAATTCCAGATGTTGGCAACAACCTTGGGCGGCGACGCCTTCCTTGGCCGCCTTCTGACCGGCCGCATTGAAGCAGGTACGGTAAGAGCCGGTGACCACATCAAGGCAATGTCGCGCGACGGCTCGCTGATTGAAAACTTCCGCGTCACCAAAGTTCTGGCGTACCGTGGATTGCAGCAGTCAGCGATTGATGTTGGCGAAGCTGGTGACATTATTGCCATCGCCGGCATGAAATCCGCGACTGTGGCCGATACACTTGCACATAAAGACGTAACCGAGGCCATTGAGGCGCAGCCGATTGATCCGCCGACAATTACCGTGACTTTCGGCATCAACACCTCGCCACTCGCGGGCCGCGATGGTGACAAGGTGCAGTCCCGCGTTATCCGCGAGCGCCTGATGAAAGAAGCTGAATCCAACGTCGCCATTCACGTGAACGACACCGAGAGCGGCGATGCGTTCGAGGTACACGGGCGCGGCGAGCTACAGATGGGCGTTCTGATCGAGAACATGCGCCGCGAAGGTTTCGAGCTGTCGATCTCGCGTCCACAGGTTCTGTTCCGCACTATTGACGGCGTTCGCCACGAGCCTATCGAAGAAGTTACGGTTGACGTTGATGACGAATATTCCGGCACTGTGATCGAGAAACTGACCATGCGCAAAGGCGAGCTGGTCGAGATGCGCCCCGGCGGTGTTGGCAAAACCCGCCTTGTCGCCCATGTCCCCTCGCGCGGCCTTATCGGCTATCACGGTGAATTCCTGACCGACACACGCGGCACCGGCGTTATCAACCGTATCTTCCACAGCTGGGCGCCCTTCAAAGGCAAGATCGAGGGTCGCCGCGCTGGCGTTCTGATCTCCATGGAAGACGGCGAGTCGGTGGCTTATGCGCTGTTCAACCTTGAGGACCGCGGCAAGTTCTTCATTGGCGTTCAGGAAAAACTGTACAAAGGCATGATCATTGGCGAGCATTCGCGTAGCAACGATCTGGAAGTTAATCCGATCAAGGGTAAGCGGCACTCGAACGTGCGGTCATCCGGTAAAGACGAGGCGGTTGTTCTGACCACCCCGACACGCTTCAGTCTTGAACAGGCCATTGCCTATATCGACAATGACGAGCTGGTCGAAGTCACGCCAAAACATATCCGCCTTCGCAAACGCTTCCTTGAGTCGCACGAACGTAAGCGCGAAGCGAAGAAGCTGGAAGGCTGATCAGAAATCGGCGTTTTGCAACCTGCCTTGCAAAACGCCAAAATTCTTCCGATTGCAAGTTCGCAAAATGGGAATTGTGTAAGTTGAGCGGATTAACGTCACGGTTGAACAAAATAATCATTAAAATTTGAAATGTTTTTTCTTTTTCTATCAATGCCTTAGATAAATCAATTTCAGGATTTATCTAAATAGACACATCCAATTAGCTATATTTAGAAAATGTTGGCACGCTCCATGCATCTACCTTACGTAGAGTATTAACTTTGGAGTATAACAATGGCACACCCTGTAGATGTACACGTAGGAAAACGCATTCGCCACCGTCGCTGGATGGTTGGCATGACCCAGCAGCAGCTCGGCGAGATCGTCGGGATCAAATTTCAACAGATCCAGAAATACGAAACCGGCATGAACCGCGTCAGCGCGTCGCGTCTTTGGGATATTGCTGCGGCTGTTGATGTACAGATCAGCTTTTTCTTTGACGGGCTTGATGCAAGCGACGAAGATATCGTCCACGCGGCAACTTCGGCGGACCAGCTGAAAGGCGATCTGCTGGCGGATAAGGAAGCGCTGGAACTGGTACGTTCTTATTACAACATCCCTGAACCACAACGCCGTCGTTTGTTCGATCTGGCGCGTGTATTGAGTGAATCTGCCGCTTAACTTGACGCCAAACGATTGACTGGCCTCTAAAGATATGAAAACCCCGTGTTACCGCCTTTTGGTAGATGCACGGGGTTTTATTATGTTGACTGAAGAACAAACGGAACTTTTGAATGTCGCCAATGCGCTGGCCGATGCGGCGCGTGTGGTGACATTACCGTATTTCCGCAATGCCTCGCTGAAAACCGACAACAAGCTGGAAACAGGGTTCGATCCTGTGACCGAGGCGGATCGCAATGCCGAGCTGGCAATCCGTGATATTCTGGCCAAACGCCGCCCGAACGACGGTATCATCGGCGAGGAGTTTGGGAACACCCAAGGCACCAGCGGTCTGACATGGGTGATCGACCCGATTGACGGCACGCGGGCGTTTATCAGCGGCATTCCCTCATGGGGGGTGCTGATCGGGCTTGATGCGGGTGATGGGCCTGTCTTGGGTGTGATCGATCAACCTTATATTGGCGAGCGGTTTATTGGCGCTTTCGGGCAGGCCAGCCTGACGACCGCAAGCAAAACCATCCCCATTCAAACCCGCCCATGCGCCGCCCTTGCAGATGCAACCCTGATGACTACCTTCCCCGAAATTGGCAGCGAGGCCGAGAGGCTGGGCTTCGAGGCGGTTCGCGACAAGGTGAAACTGACCCGTTACGGGCTGGATTGTTATGCCTATGCGTTGCTGGCGATGGGGCAGATTGATCTGATAATCGAGGCGGGGCTGAACGCCTATGACGTGCAGGGGCCTATTGGTGTGATCACGGCCGCAGGCGGTATTGTCACCAACTGGCAAGGCGGTCCGGCCCATATGGGTGGACGGCTTCTGGCCGCAGGGGATAAAGCGCTGCATGCGCAGGCGTTAGAGATGCTCTCCAAGATCGCTGATTAGTTCCAGAACCATTGGTCCCATATGGGCCACAATCAACAACACCCCTTCCGCGTTCGGATGGGTGGCGTCGTTTTGCAGGTATTGCCTAAGCGCGTTTGCGTCTTGGGCGACCCCGAAACCCTCGAAGAAATACGGGTATAGCAAAGCGTCGTACTTGGTGGCGACGACTTCGTACATCGCATCGAACGTCTCTTTGAATTCAGGGCCGAAGTTGGTTGGTGCGGGCAGGCCTACCAGCATCACGGGCAAGCCGCGTTTGGTTAATAACGCCACGATGCCGTCAAGGTTTTCCTGCGAGGATGTCGGGTATATCCCGCGCAGCATGTCGTTTCCGCCAAGGGCGACGATCACCGCGTCCACTTCATCGGTTAACGTCCAGTCGATGCGCGCCAAGCCGCCTGCGGTGGTGTCTCCGCTTAGGCCGGCATTCAATACTGTGATGTTTTCAGCGCCGTTTGCGTGCAGCCATGCCTGAAGTTGGGGGACGAAGCCTTGGTCCTGCGGTAACCCATAGCCGCGCGTTAGGGAATCGCCGAAGGCAACTATCGTAATTGTGTCTTCAGCCTGTGCAGATTGTGTGGTTAATATCGCCAGAATCGCGGCAAGCAACAGCTTGTGTGTGCGCACGAACACCCTATATGCCATGGAATAGTTTTTTAGAATGAAAGTATTAAACAAATGACGTCTCCTGTGATTTCCCTGAATAATATGCATTTAACGCTTTCGGGCAATGCAGGGTCGGTCGATATTCTGAAGAGTATTTCCCTGACTGTCCAGAAGGGTGAGACACTTGGTCTGATCGGCCCCAGTGGTTCCGGCAAGAGTTCGCTGCTTATGATTATGGCAGGGCTTGAAAATGCCACGAGCGGCGATGTGTCGGTGATGGGTAACGACATGACCAGCATGAATGAAGACCAGATGGCGCGGTTTCGGCGCGATCATATGGGGGTGGTTTTTCAATCCTTCCACCTGATCCCGACGATGACTGCACTGGAAAACGTCGCCACTCCGTTAGAGTTGGCGGGGGACCGCGAGGCCTTCAGCAAAGCCGAGGCGGAGTTGCGGGCCGTTGGTCTGGGGGAGCGGTTGGATCATTATCCGGCGCAGATGTCAGGTGGCGAGCAGCAGAGGGTTGCTTTGGCCCGCGCGGCCGCCCCTAAACCGGAGATATTACTGGCGGACGAGCCTACGGGGAATTTGGACAGCACGAACGGTAAGGCGATCATGGAAATGCTGTTTGATCTGCGCGATCGGCATGGATCAACGCTGGTTCTGGTGACGCACGACACGGAGTTGGCGGCGCGGTGTGACCGGATTATCAAGCTTCGCGACGGAAAGATCGACGCATGAGTGTCGTTTTTCGCATCGCGTACCGCGAGTTGCGCGGCGGGTTGGCTGGATTTCGAATATTCCTGCTGTGCCTCGCGCTCGGGGTTATGGCGATCACGACCGTCGGGTCGGTTCGGATGGCGATCGAGGAAGGGTTGGAGGCGGAATCGGATGCTATTCTTGGCGGCGATGCCTCGATGCAATTCACCTATCGCATGGCCAACGAGGTGGAGTTGGCGTGGATTAACGACAACACCGTACAGGTTTCGAAAATCGTGGATTTTCGTTCCATGGTTCTGTTTGACGACGGTGCTTCGCGCGAACGTAGTCTGGTGCAAATCAAGGGGATCGACGGAAAATATCCGCTTTATGGCGATGTCGGGTTAAGCGGTGATATGCCGTTGTCCACCGCCTTGGCGGTTAGCGACGGTATGCCGGGATTGATCGCAGAGCAGGCCTTGTTTGAACGACTAGGGCTGGAAGTTGGCGATATTTTGCGCCTTGGCACCAAGGATTTCCAACTGCGGGCCGTGCTGACCAGCGAGCCGGACGGGGCCGCGCTGGGGTTTAGTCTTGGCCCTCGGGTGATCGTTGAAACGGCGGCGCTAGAGGGTAGCGGCTTGATGAGTGCGGGGACGCTGTTCAACTCGCATTACCGGCTGATTTTCCCTGAAGGGACGGACGGGGCGATGATTGCAGAGGACGCAAATGCGTTGTTCGGGCAATCCGGCATGAGCTGGACCGATTCCACCAACAGCACCCCAGTCCTTAGTCAGTTTGTTGACCGGATCGGATCGTTTCTGATTATTATCGGACTGGCGGGGCTGGCTGTTGGCGGTGTCGGGGTCTCGGCTGCGGTACGGGCGTATCTTAGTTCCAAGAACGAAACTATCGGGGTTCTGAAAACGCTGGGGGCTAGTCGCGCCGTGGTTTTCGGGATTTACCTGACCCAGATCGGCGTTCTGGCTGTGCTGGGGGTGGTGATCGGGCTGGTCATGGGGGCGGGCATTCCGGTGCTGGCAGGCCCGATGCTGGCGGAACAATTACCGGTGCCCGCGAATTTCACCATCTACTGGGAGCCGATATTCGAGGCCGCTATTTACGGCATGCTAACCGCGCTGATCTTCACGCTTTGGCCGCTTGCGCGCGCGATTGATATTCGTGCGGCGGGGCTGTTTCGCGACGAGATTGACGAAGGTCGGACGCTGCCTCGATGGTATTATCTGGTGATTATAGCGGGATTGGTCGCACTGCTCGTCGGGCTTGCCGCGTGGTTTTCCGCCGTGCCAAAACTGGCGTTTTGGTCCGCGTTCGGGGTGATGCTGGCCCTTGCTACGCTGGCGATCACCGCACGGGGGACCAAGTTTATTGCGGCACGTTTGGCGCGTTCACGGCTGGTACGCGGTCGCCCTGCCCTGCGCTTGGCATTGGGGGCGGTTGGTGGACCGGGGGGCGAGACGGCATCGGTCATCTTGTCGCTTGGGCTTGGGCTGTCCGTTCTGGCGACGGTCGGGCAGATTGATGCGAATATGCAGACCGCAATTACGGAGGAGCTGCCGTCCGTGGCACCTGCGTATTTCTTCCTCGATATTCTGAACGACCAGCGCGACGCGTTTGTCGAAATTGTTCTGGCAAACGAGAATGTGACGAAAATCGAGACCGCTCCAATGTTGCAAGGCATGATAACAGAGGTAAACGGCGTGCCCGCCCGCGAGGTGTTCGGGGATCACTGGGCCCTTCACGGGGATCGCGGCATCACCTATTCGGCCATCCCGCCCAACGGTGTGGAGCTGACCGAGGGCGAGTGGTGGGCGCAAGATTACACCGGCCCGCCGTTGATGAGCTTCACCGCCAATGACGCCAAAGAACTGGGACTGGTTCTGGGCGACCAGATTACGTTTAATGTTTTGGGGCGCGATATCACCTCTACCATCACGAATTTCAGGGATGTGAAGTGGTCCGGCATGGGCATCAACTTCCTTATGGTTCTGAACCCTGCGGCACTGGAAAACGCGCCGCACTCGCATATCGCCACGGTTTATGCTCATCCAGAGGCCGAGGGCGCGTTGTTACGCGAGGTTGGCGATGCGTTCCCCAACATCACGGCGATCAGGGTGGGCGATGCAATTGACAAGGTTACGGAGGCGTTGAACGGCATAGCCTCGGCCATTCGCTGGGGGGCGGCTGCGACCTTGGTAACAGGGTTTGTCGTTCTGATTGGCGCGGCGGCAGCGGGTGAGCGGCGACGGGTTTACGAGGCCGCGATATTGAAGACGCTGGGGGCAACACGGGGACGAATATTGGCCAGCTTTGCGTTGCGGGCAGCCATTTTGGGCGCAGCCGCAGGGCTGATCGCCATCGCCTTTGGAGGTGCTGCCGGATATGCGGTGATGACTTTTGTGATGGAGGTGGATTTCACATTCGAGATTGTCTCGGCGGCGGCAATCGTGATTGGTGGCGCGCTGGCGAGTTTGCTGGCCGGACTGGCATTTGCATTGCGCCCCCTTAACGCGCGCCCCGCACAAGTGCTGCGGTCTCGGGAATAAATACGGGTATATTACTGTTTTACCTTGAAAACTGTTAACTTAATGGCAATATCTTGTGGGTAACGTGCAGTTCAGACGGGCTGCGTCACGGTTTACTAATGGAGGGTCAAATGGCCGAATACGAAACTGTCCGCCGATCTGGTTCCGGTGTCCGCACTGCGGATGTTGATGCCGGGTTAAAGGCACATATGAACAAGGTCTATGGTCTGATGTCTGTGGCCATGATTGTAACGGGGATTATCTCCTGGGTGGTTGGCACGGATCTGAATGCCGCGATCAACGGTCAGGAAACACGGTTTCTATCTTATGGCATGATCCAGATGATGTTCAGCGCACCGCTTTCCTACATCATTATGTTCGCGCCACTTGGCATGGTTCTTTTCTTCGGAAAAGCCGTTAACAGCATGTCGCAATCCAGCGCGCAGATGTTCTTCTATACGTTTGCCGGCTTGATGGGGCTGTCGATCAGCTCGATTTTCGCGATGTATACAGGGTATTCGATTGCACAGACGTTCTTTGTGACCTCGATCGCTTTCGCCAGTCTTAGCCTTTACGGATATACCACGAAGAAGGATATCTCTGCTTGGGGTAGCTTCCTGATTATGGGCGTAATTGGCCTGATCATTGCGTCGGTCGTTAACATGTTCATGGCAAGTGCGGCGATGGAATTCGCGATCTCGGCGCTTGGTGTGCTGATTTTTGCAGGCCTGACCGCGTACGATACGCAGAAAATCAAGAACGAGTATCTTCAGGTGCGTGGCATGCCGGACGGCGAAGCCATTGCAGCCAAGATGGCCATTTCGGGCGCGCTTCGCCTGTATCTGGACTTCATCAACCTGTTCTTGTTCATGCTGCGCTTTATGGGCAACCGTAATTAAAAACTAACACGGTGCGTGGAGACCACGCACCCTACGGAAATACGAAAAGGCCGGAGGTTTGCTCCGGCCTTTTTTGTTTGGTTACCCTTGGGTTTTGATCGTTATGTGATCGGCGCTCCAACCACCGGGCCAGACTTCGGCGAGGCCTTGGCGGAGGTCGCGAATTTTCTGGCAGGGGATGGTGGCGAGCAGCAACTCGTCTTTTAGGTCTGAAACGTCGTGGCCTTGTGACACTTCGGTACTGCCGGCAATCCCGTTGTGCCCAAGGCTTTCTTCACACGGCAGGTAAAGGGCGCTGGCGGAGGTGTTATCGCCTCGGACCACCTCGCCCTGCTCCACGTTGCCCACAGGCCCTACGACAGCTACGGCGGCTTGTGGCTCGATTGCGCGGGCCTTGGCGCAGTCGAATACCCGGTGGTATCCAGCAAGGCGCGTGGTCATGGACGGCACAAGGATCAGATCGACGTCGTGCGGTGCCAACAGGACCGACAACGCTGGCATTTCAATATCGAGGCAGGTGAGTATCGCGACGTTCAATCCGCGCCATGTGAACACGTTGAGTTCGGAGCCGGGTTCCAGCAGCCATGCATCCTCGTCTTGCTCGTTCGGGGTCAGGCAGAGCTTGTCTTGAACAACCACGGCCCCGTCCGGCGTAAAGAAATGCGCGCGGTTGTGGTACTGACCGGATACACCGGCGACAGGGATGGTTCCGGCAAGTATTGCGATGTCGTTCTCGCTCGACAGGCCTTGCAGGACGGCCAGCACGCCCGCGCTTTTTGCGGCCATCCACGCGATTTCATCGGAGGGGGCCAGTGTTTCCGGCGCAAACCCCATCCAGTGCTCGCTGGCGTATTCCGGCAGGATCAACAGCTCGGCACCGCCCTCTTTGGCGTTGGCGATTTGCTGTTCCACAAGGGCAAGCCAATCGCCGAGGTTTGACAGTTTGCGGCGGAAGTTGATTGACCAAAGGGCGATGTTCAGGGTTTCGGTTTGCATGAGGACTCCGGTAAATATGGTTGCCTGAAAACCTAGCCGACGATCCCGAGGCTATCAAACGAAAAAGACCGCCAGAAATCTAGCGGCCTTAAATTCTGTAAAAACCAAATCAAGACTACTTGATTTTGCCTTCTTTATATTCGACGTGCTTGCGCACAACCGGATCGTACTTCATTTTGACCATTTTCTCGGTCATTGTACGTGCGTTTTTCGTTGTCACGTAGAAGTGGCCGGTATCCGCAGTGGAATTCAGGCGGATTTTGATAGTTGCTGGCTTCGCCATGTGTCCATCTCCTCGCGGGTCAACCGCGTTTTCTAGCTGTGGGGAAATTCCCCTAAATCTCGAATTGGCGTTCTACACCCGTCAGGGCCGGAGTCAAGTGCCGAACCTGTGGTTTCGCGAATTATCGCCCTAGAATAGGGTGAAATGCGAGCGTTCTTCGTCGTGGTGGAAAAACGGGGTTTTTCGTGGCGCATCCGGGTCCTTGGTTATGGCGATGACTTCCGACAAAACGACCTCGGTGATGAACGGCAGGTCGAGGGTTTTGGCCTCGATCAGGTCGATCCAGTGGAGGTGGCCAAGCTCGTCCGAGGCATCTGAAAAGTCTTCGTCCGAGCCGTGGACAAACGTGCTGTCGGCGATAAAGAACCGCGCATCGAAACGGCGCGTTCGCCCCGGCGGCGTGATGGCGCGAAAGAAAAATCGCAGCGGATCGGCGCGTGGGGCCAACCCTTGGTCATAAAAGCCCTGCCAGTCGGGGGGGATGGCGCGGCTGGTGTCGCCCTTTTGTGCCAACATCAGGCCGGTTTCTTCCCACAACTCGCGAATGGCGGCCATGGCCAGCGCGGACGCTATGCCGTTCGGGGCAAGGTGGTTAAGTCGTTGTTCGTCGAGTTCGCCAAGCGGTGTTGCAGGCACGATGTCATAGTCCTGCGCATCAACCGCGCCGCCCGGAAACACGTATTTGTTGGGCATAAACACTGCCCCCGCGCCGCGCTGCCCCATCAGTACCTGATGTTCACCATCCCGCACACGCAGCAGAACAATCGTTGCTGCGTCGCGAATAACCCGTCGTTTTTCTGCTTCATCCATGGGGTATATGGGCCGAATCGCGCGGCTATGTCTAGCGTGTCGTAGCGGAGTTTGCTTGAGACGGCTGGTTATTTATCGCTACCGAAGCCGTGCATGCGGTTGGCCCATTGCAAGCCGACGAACATGCCTTTCAGGCGTGGCAGCAGGTAAAGCGCCAGCAGCAAGAACACCATCGAAAAGCCGATCGCCATTACCCAGCCTTCTGGGCGGAGGAACGTGAATACCAGCAACATCAAGGGGGCAAGCAGGTGGCCGGAGATTATGATCGTCGCCCAAGCAGGCCCGTCATCCGCGCGGTGGTGGTGCAATTCTTCGCTGCATACGGGGCATGTATCGCGCACAGTTAAATAGTCATGCATAAGCGGGCCGCTGCCGCAGGATGGACACTTGCGACGCCAGCCACGTAGCAAGGACTGCTTGACGGAGCGCTTCTCGCCAATATCAAAATTATGTAGTTCATTAGTCATTCCCATCTACTTACGTGATTTTATGCAGATTTGTGAGTGGACAAGCTGTCTTGCGTCGGGATGTCGCAAAAAAGAAATTTCGACGGAAAAACCCCGTGGCCCCGTTAGTATATATGTAGGTCGCAACAATGCAGACCGACGTGACAATACTAAGGAGAGCAGAAAATGAAGAAGAGTGCACTTACAGCGCTGGCAGTATCGATTGCCGTTGGGGGTCTTGGTTTGACAACAGTGGCGTCAGCCCAGCCGCGCGGCGACAAAATGCCGAGCTTCGAGATGTTTGACACAAACGGTGACGGCGTTATCACATTGGCAGAAATCGAGGCGATTGGCGCAGAGAAGTTCGCGAAATCAGATACCAATGGTGACGGATTTCTGGATGCGGATGAATTAAACGGCCAGATGATGATGACGCGCGGCGAGGGCCGTCGTGGTATGGGCCTCGGCCATGGTCAGGAGGGCGCCAAATGGCAAAAAGGCGGGCGCGGTGACACGGAACTGATGCAAGCACAGCGCGGCGAGCGCATGGACCTGGCCATTAAACACATGCTGGAACGCGCCGATACAGATGGTGACGGGAAACTGGATGCGGACGAGCTAAAAGCCCAGATGATGGCACGTGGCGAGGGCCGTCGTGGCATGGGCCGTGGTCATGGTCAGGAGGGCGCAAACTGGCAAAAAGGCGGGCACGGCAATGCTGGAATGATGCAGGCTCAACATGGCAATGCGGGAATGATGCAGGCTCAACACGGTAAACGTATGGGCATGGCCATTGAAAACATGTTGGAACGCGCCGATGCTGATGGTGACGGGAAGCTGAGCATGGAAGAGGCTCACCCAGCTAAAGCCGGTCAAATGTTCGAGCGTTTTGATACAGATGGCAACGGCGAAATTTCCCAAGAAGAGTGGGACGCAGCCGTAGGCAAACATGGCAACCTCAAAAACTAAACACCTCGCGGGCCGGAAATCTGTTCGGCCCGCGACTTTCACAATGCACGCCGACCGGAACCCCGTTATACATGCAAAATGACCATGGCATTTGATGTAATGAGCAATACCAGCGACGAGGAACTGCTCGCGCTATACGCAAACGGAGACCAAGCGGCAGCACGGGCTTTGATGCTGCGCCATGCGCCGCGTGTGTTGTCACTGGCGCGGCGATTATTGACGGATCCGGCCGAGGCAGAGGATGTAACGCAGGAAGCGATGTTACGATTGTGGAAAATAGCGCCGAATTGGCGGACGGGCGAGGCCAAGGTTTCAACGTGGCTATACCGTGTCGGCTCCAACCTATGCACGGATCGTTTGCGCAAGAAACGCGGGCTTGGCTTGGACGAAGCGACGGAAATACAAGACGAGGCCCCCAATGTCGAGGATCAGATGATAGCCGCCGATCGAGGCCGCGCCCTGCGCAAAGCCATGGACCGCCTGCCCGCTCGTCAAAAGTTGGCCCTGACCTTGCGACACTTTGAGGAAC
>CAKZNY010000158.1 GCA_937132145.1 uncultured Paracoccaceae bacterium
CCGCTGACCGCCAAGACGTCCGCCCGCTGAAAATCGGCCTGCTGAACCTGATGCCCAAGAAGGAGCAGACCGAAACCCAGTTTGCCCGCCTTATTGGTGCCACGCCGTTGCAGATTGATCTGACGCTGATCCGCATGACGGAGCATGTGGCCAAGAACACCTCGCCCGAACATATGGAATCGTTTTACCGTTCTTTCCAAGACGTAAAGGGCGAAAAATTTGACGGCCTGATCATCACGGGCGCCCCCATCGAACACTTGCCGTTCGAAGAAGTCTCTTATTGGAGCGAAATGCAGGAGGTTTTTGAGTGGACGCAAACCAACGTTCTGTCCACTTTTGGGGTTTGCTGGGGCGGCATGGCCATGATCTACCATTTTCACGGCGTGCCCAAACACCTGATCGACCACAAGGCGTTCGGGTGCTTCCGGCATAAAAACCTTGCCCACGCCTCGCCTTACCTGCGCGGTTTCTCGGATGATTTCATCGTACCCGTCAGTCGCTGGACCGAGGTTCGCGCGGCCGACACCGAAAAACACAAAGGCTTGGACATCCTGATGAATTCGGACGAGGTCGGCCCCTGCCTGATCGAGGACAAGCAAAACCGCGCCCTCTATATTTTCAACCACCTTGAATATGACCGTGGCACGTTGAAAGACGAATACGACCGCGATGTGGCCAAAGGCACCAAAATTAACGTGCCCAAAAACTATTATCCAAACGATGATCCGTCCCAAGAACCGGAGAACCGCTGGCGCAGCCACGCCCATTTGCTTTATGGAAACTGGATTAACCAGATTTATCAGACAACGAATATCGACATCGAGAAAATCCTCGAAGGGGATTCCAAGTGACCACCCCGTTTGATGGGGCGACAACCACGTATTACGCGCCCGCCGCGCCTAAAAACCTCCGGCTCTCCGGTGGTTATGGAATTGCAGGGTTGTCGGCCACCTTGTTCCTGCATCGCTTCAAGGTTATGTATATTCAATGAATACGCAGCCCTCAGAACGCAAAAGCTACCACCATGGTAACCTGAAGCAGGCCTTGGTAGAGGCCACCCTTTCCCTGATCGAGGAAAAGGGCCCGACGGGATTCACCCTTGCCGAAGCCGCGCGTCTTGCCGGGGTCAGCGCCGCCGCCCCCTATCGCCACTTCAAGGGCCGCGAGGACCTGATTTCCGAGGTGGCCCGCCAAGGCTACGTTCTGTTCGCCGAACGGATGGAGGCCGCCTTTGATCGTGGCAAACCAAACGCGATGGCCGCTTTCGAAGCGGTGGGGCGCGCCTACCTGTCGTTCGCGCGCGAACACGCCGGCCACTACATCGCGATGTTTGAATCCGGCGTTTCTATTGCCGGAAACTATGAACTGAACATGGTCGCCAACCGCGCCATGGCCGTGCAAACACAAGCCGCCGAAAAGCTGTTTGAACATCTGCCAGCCAACCAGCGCCCCCCCGCAACGATGGTCAGCCACCACATCTGGGCCATGTCCCACGGCGTTGTGGAACTGTTCGCGCGCGGCGAACCGGGGGGCCGTGCGCCCTTCTCGCCTGAAGAATTGCTGGAATCCGGCGTTGGTATTTACCTGCGCGGCTTGGGTTTACTGCCTAAATAGCAATTAATGTAAAAAACATTTACATTTTTTAGGCCTCCCCTCTTGCGATTTTGTTCAGGCTCCCCAAATATATTAATGTGAACAGTATTTACATTGAAAGGAACGCAGATATGAACTCTCCGGCACACCTCCTTGAACAAGCACGGGACAAGCTGGACGAACACGGGACGAAAGCGTGGATCGCAATAATGATCCTCGGATTTATCTTCCTGTGGCCAGTCGGACTCGTCATCCTCTTTTATATGATAGGAACCAATCGAATGGGCAAAAATTGCAAACATAGCGGCCACCATCGTAGCGGTTGGCACTGGCGTGGACGTCACAGTTTTTCCTCCGGTAACACCGCGTTTGACGCATACCGTGACGAAACAATCAAACGTCTGGAAGACGAACAAAACGCTTTCCAGAACTTCTTGGGCAACCTGCGCGCCTCTAAGGACCGTGTCGAATTTGACCAGTTCGTGCGGGAACAAAACGCAAAGAACGTAACGCCCGAGCCTTCCAAGCCGGAATATCCGGGCAACCCGACACAAGCCCCGGCCTAAACACCTCTCCCCGCGCAAGCGGGGGATTATTTTTTATAGTGGAATTGAAATGACATATTATGACGCCGCCTACACAGGCTTGCCAGACCCTGATATGGACGCTCAGTTCTATGAAAACGTCCCTTCACGCCGTCTCGTAGCCTGGGTTTTCGATGGCATAATCACCTTTGGGATGTCCTTTTTAATCGGTGTCTTCACCATAGGACTGGGGTTCTTCATTTTCCCGTTCATATGGCTGATTGTCGGATTGGTTTACCGCACCACCACCATCGCTTCCCAATCCGCCACTTGGGGTATGGGGTTGGTCGGGATCGAGTTTCGCAACAAGGACGGCCAAAAACTAAGCCCTAAACTTGCGCTGGCACACACGGTGATTTTCACCATTGGTACGGGTTTCTTTTTAATACAGATCGTCAGCGTCGTATTAATCCTGACAAGTCGTTACGGCCAAAGCGTGCAAGACATGATCCTTGGTACAACGGCAATTAACCGCCCCCTAAATTAACGATTGCCCATCCTACCTGTGTTTTGTTAGAGTTACGTGAACCCTATAAAGTAATTTACAGTTTATGCGCCACACGCTCCCCACCGCGCCCCAGTTTTATGTGACGGCCCCGCAACCCTGCCCTTACCTCGATGGTCAGGTAGAGCGCAAACTGTTTACGGCCCTTTACGGGGACGATGCCAAGAACCTGAACGACAGCCTTTCGCGCCAAGGCTTCCGGCGCTCCCAGAACGTTTTGTATCGACCAACATGCCAAGACTGCTCGGCTTGTATGTCTGCGCGTGTCGTTACCACCGACTTTGAACCCTCGCGCAGTCAACGGCGAATTCTGAAACGAAATCAAAAGTTAAGCCGCGAAGTGAAATCCCCTTGGGCAACCGAAGAGCATTACGAGCTGTTCGAAAAATACCTGAATCAGCGGCACGCGGATGGCGGAATGGCGGGCATGGATATGTACGAATTCGCCGCCATGATCGAAGAAACCCCTGTGCAAAGTCGGGTGGTTGAATATTACGAAACGAATGACGCTGGCGAAAAAACCCTGAAAGCCGCCTGCCTGACCGATGTTCTGCATGACGGGTTGTCGATGGTTTATTCCTTCTTTGACCCCGATTTGAAGAAGCGCAGTATGGGCGCGTATATCATCCTTGACCATATCCGCATGGCGCGAGAGGCCGGCTTGCCTTACATATATCTGGGGTTCTGGGTGCCGGGTAGCGCCAAGATGAACTACAAGGCGAACTACCGCCCGTTAGAAGTTTTCAAAGATGGCATCTGGAATGCGTTAACCGACGAAATGATCGCCAATGTCCGCGAAAATCCGTTGGGCAATGATCCGGTGGCCGAGCAGGTCGCCGCAATCCACCTTCCTCCACAGACATAAAAACATAAAAAACGCCCCGATGAAAATCGAGGCGTTTTTTGTATGTTTTGGTTGCGATCAGCTTAGCAGGTTTGGAATGATCGTCACCACGCCGGGGAAGAACCACAGCATCAGCAACGCGAACACCTGAATAATCACGAACGGTATCACACCACGGTAGATATGCGCCGTTGTCACGCTCGCCGGAGCAACACCGCGCAAATAGAACAGCGCGAAGCCGAACGGCGGGGTCAGGAAGCTGGTTTGCAGGTTCACCGCGATCATGATCGTCACCCATTTCGGGTCCATCGTACCGCCGTAGATAACCGGACCAACGATGGGGATCACGATGTAGATGATTTCCAGAAAGTCCAGAACGAACCCAAGGAAGAACAGCACCGCCATCACGATCAGGAAGACAACCCACTCGCGTTCAAAACTGCGCAGGAATGACTGTATATAGTGCTCGCCACCAAACGAGATGATCACGAGGTTCAGCATTTGTGATCCAATCAGGATCGCGAAAACCATCGAGGTCACCTTGGCGGTTTCCCGCACCACCGGTGTCAACACCGCCGTTTTCCACAACGTCCAGCAGGCGAATAACAACCCGCCCATGGCGACGTGGTAGAATACCAACGACGCTATAATTGCTATCCAGTTTTCAAACTTGACGTTCGAGATATTGGCGCGAAGATCGAAGTTCATGCCAACGAGCAACAACAGAACCATGGCGAATGCGGTGACCAGAATGATTTTTCCGGTGCCGCCTTCGTCCTTCAGCTTGCGGAACGCCGCCAACATAATCGCGCCACCAGCCCCGAGGGCCGCCGCGGGAGTCGGGTTGGTAATACCACCAAGGATCGAGCCAAGAACGGCCATAATCAAAACCAGCGGCGGGAACACAACCCGTAGAACTTCGTTCTGCGCCAACCGTTTCGCGGCAACCTTTAGCCCTGTGAACATCACGGCAAACGGAGCCGCCTGCAACGCGAATATCGTACCGGGCGAGGATTGCGGCCCGAGCAGCAGAATATCCACCAGCAACGACAATCCAATACCAAATCCACCGATATAAAGGGGTCGCTTATTCTCGCGCGGTGCAACGCCGTAAGCGATGGTCAGCATCAGCGCGAACAAAACCAGTATTTTAATCAGCCCAGAACCGATAGGTGCGGCATTGGCGATCATCTCAGCACGAGCCACTTCGATTTGCTCGGGTGTGCGGCGACGCTCTTCCATGCTTAGACCGCCACCATCTGCCTCGATTTCTGCTTGAACAGCTATCGACTTATCCCAAGCCTCTTGACCGTGCAATTCAATCATCGAGGCCTGACATTGCTCGCCAACAAACGTGCGAAGCTCGGCTTGGACGCCAATCTCGGCAATAGGTGATACATACGTGCTCTGACTACCAACCATGTTGAACGACGAAGCCGTAATTGCAAACAGGATAATGCTTGTGGGAACACCCAGTAGCCAAAGAAGTTTATGGTTGCGAGTTGTGGTTGGGCCGGTCGAAGCCTCCACCTTAATGGGCGGAGCCTTGTCAGGGTTCAGCAAAGCATACCCGAACGCATATGCGGCGTACATGAAGGCCAACATAATACCCGGCAACAACGCCGCTTTGAACAATGTACCAACCGACAGAACCGCCGCTTTGCCCAGATAGGTCAATGCATCGGTACAACCAGCCTCGATCGCGCGACCTTCCTGTGCGGCGGAATAGATGTCGCCAGCCAAGGTGCCCAACAGAACGATAACGATGGACGGCGGAATGATCTGCCCCAGCGTTCCCGATGCCGCGATAACCCCTGTCGCCAATTCCGGCGAATAGTTGTGCCGCAACATTGTCGGCAATGTAAGCAAGCCCATAGTCACCACAGTTGCACCAACGATACCGGTGGACGCGGCAAGGAATGCACCAACCACAACAACCGACACCGCCAAACCGCCCGGAAGCGGCCCAAACACGCGGCCCATAGTTGTCAACAAATCCTCGGCGATTTTGGAGCGCTCCAGCATGATGCCCATCAGAACGAACATCGCCACAGCCAGTAGTGTTTCAATCGACTGTCCCGCAATAACCCGTTCGTTCATGCGGTTAGCGATGAACGAAATGTTGCGGTTCATCGCGGTTTCCCAACCACCGCTAAACAGCGGATCCATATAGATCGGTAACTCGGGATACTTGAAGATCGAAATAACCTTCCGGTCCACCCCCGCGTTCAGCAAGTCTTTATATGCAGTGCTAGAAGTGTCCAGCACCTCTTTCGTCAGCAAGCCGGAGCTGTCCAGCACCGCCAGAATACCGAAAGAAATCGTCGCGGCCCCACCGATAGCAAAAGCCACCGGAAAGCCCGACATAATTCCAGCAAAAAGGCAGACAAACACAATAATCAGGCCTAATTCGACGCCATCTAGTCCGAAGAGCATTATATTATCCTACCTTTAATGTGTTGTGGCGGCTGCGTCAGCCGTGTCGTCGTTCGACCTGTCCAGTTGCAAATATTTACCTGCACTGGCCTCACCCTCGATTAATTCCAGCATGGAGCGCCAGAAGAACGTCAAACCTTGAATAAACATCATACCTGCGAAGCTGACCAGCAGGATTTTGAACAGGAAGTACCCGTCAAACCCGTTAGGAGAGAAACCGATGGTTTCAACATTCCATTTCAGGTACGCCGACAAACTTTCCATTTGTTCTAATGTTTTAGTCACATTCACTTTTGGCGTGACCAGATGCCGCCACATGAAGAACCAGCCAAACATCCAGATGATCGTCATGAACGGGATAATGAAGAACAGTGACCCGAACATATCCACAACCCGTTTGGCACGGTGCCGCATCCCTGCATAGAACAGGTCAACCCGCACATGGCCGCCTTGCACGAACGTGTAGGACGCGGCCAGACAAACGATCAGGGCGTTATAGAATTTCAATTCCTCGCCGTACCAGCTTAGGTCGCGCGTGAAGGCGTATCCGAACGGGCTGATTGAAATTTCGGCGACTTTGAAAATCCGTTGCAGGAATACGATCATTATTTGCTGCAAGACCATAAACAATGCCGCCCATGCGGCGAAGCGGCCAACCGTGTTGGCGAAGGCCTCGGAAGCGCGGACAATTGCCCAAAGAAAATTACGATAAAATATGCCGACGATGGTTATTACCACAAAAACATCGAATATAACGAAGAACAGCTCGCTAGAGGCACCGTAATAGATGAAATGCCCCAAAACGGTTTTATCGGACCAATCGAGCCACGAAGATGGATTAAATATTACATAGAAAAGGTTCACAAAACCCATGCCAATGTTGGTAAACACCCAAATAATAAAATCCATAGTGCACAAAGTCTCCTGTTAGACGTTCGCAGTTATCACCCACGTATCATCAAAATCCCCCTCCCCAATAAAGGGGAGGAGACTTGTTATTTTGGAATTAGCGAAGGTTTAGCGGTTCGCAAGAACGCGTGTACGTTGGCGAACATACTCACCATCCGACAGCGAAATCCATGAAGCGGAGGAAGCCATCGATTTCTCGAAGCTGGCACGGATACGGGCGAACAGCTCGTCATCCATGAATTCATCCATAACTTCAGCAGAAGCTCTACCGAATGCATCCCAAACGTCATCACTGAACTGAAGTGTCTGAACACCCTGTGCCTGAAGACGTGCAAGGGCTGCACCGTTGTTTGCCAATGTCAGCGACAGGTTGTGGTTGGTTGTAGCCAATGACGCCTGCTCGATGATTGTCTGGTGTGCTACCGAAAGACCCTCGAACACATCGCGGTTTACACCAAGGGAAAGGCCCGAACCTGGCTCGTGGAAACCAGCGGTGTAGTAGATTTTCGCAACTTCCTGGAAGCCCGCACGTTCATCAGCCCAAGGACCAACCCACTCAAGACCATCCAAAGCACCGGAGGACAGCGCCTGATAAAGCTCGCCGCCTGGAATGTTCTGAACAGATGCGCCCAGTTTACCAAGCGCTTTGCCGCCAAGACCTGGCATACGAAACTTAAGACCTTTGAAGTCTTCGGCCGAGTTGATTTCCTTGCGGAACCAACCACCGGACTGCGAACCGGAGTTGCCGGCGAGGAAGGATTTCAGACCAAAGATCTGACCCAGCTCGTCATGCAGCTCTTTGCCGCCATCATGGTTGTACCAGTTTGTCAGCTCTTGCGCTGTACCGCCGAAAGGAACGCCTGTAAAATACGCAAAACCCGGATGCTGACCAATATAGTAGTAATCGGCAGAGTGATAAATATCAGCCTGACCAGAAGTCACAGCGTCAAACACTTCAAGCGCACCAACCAGCTCGCCCGGAGCTTTCTTGTCGATTGTAAGTGCGCCGTCAGTCATCGCGGTTACTGTATCAGCGAAGTGAACAGCCGCGTCATCAAGAACAGCGAAGCCGTGCGG
The DNA here is from genome assembly GCA_937132145.1 of uncultured Paracoccaceae bacterium. Taxonomy (GTDB): domain Bacteria; phylum Pseudomonadota; class Alphaproteobacteria; order Rhodobacterales; family Rhodobacteraceae; genus NORP23. The sequence goes on from CAKZNY010000158.1 coordinate 7,949, forward strand.
CCAAGATGTAACCATAGTCAACGTGCGCTTGCCCTGTGCATATGCCGGAGCCGCGAGCGTCGAGGATGCAGCAACTGCTGCACCGCCAAGTGCGGAATTTTTTAGAAAAGAACGACGATCCATTAATAACCTCCCAGTTTTAACCCCGCATTTATTGCGGGGCTGATCGAGTAACATACCTAAATTACTTAACCGCCGTCATTATGCAACGCATATTTTAGTCAATTGGTAAGTTTTTCCGTCCAGTTTTCATGCCTTCATGTTTCTTTTATTCAGACTAAATACAGGTCAGTGCAGTTTACGCTTGGTAAATTATTGATTAATGCAATAAATACCCGTAATGTGAAATATAATAACAAAATACCGCATGCTTTCGTAATTTAATTTACAAATCACTGTTGACCTTCCGAAAGCAGAATACTAAAAATTGCGAACGGCGACAGGGTATTTATTTCAGCAAATTATCGTCGCAGAAATACGTTTTGTCATATTCTTAGCTATGTCGGCGAAACGACCACCCCCTGCAATCAGGGAATTTTTGTGGCCTTTCAGGTCACCTTATAAGCGAAACGGGGTTGCCCCCGAAAATTGGAGTAAGCACGATGACCCGTCAAATGACCGGCGCCCAGATAGTAGTTCAAGCCTTGAAGGATCAAGGTGTCGAAATAATCTTTGGTTATCCCGGCGGTGCCATCCTTCCAATTTACGACGAGATTTTCAAGCAAAACAAAATCCGCCACATCATCGTGCGCCACGAACAGGCCGCAACCCACGCCGCCGAAGGCTATGCCCGCTCCACCGGAAAACCCGGCGTTGTTCTGGTAACCTCCGGCCCCGGTGCAACGAACGCTGTGACAGGCATGACCGACGCGCTGATGGATTCGATCCCGATGATCGTTCTGACGGGTCAGGTTCCCACTTTCATGATCGGCAACGACGCCTTTCAGGAGGCCGACACCATCGGCATCACCCGCCCCTGCACCAAGCACAACTGGCTGGTTAAAGACACCAACATCTTGGCCGAAACCATTCACCAAGCCTTCCATGTGGCCACAACCGGCCGCCCCGGACCCGTTCTGGTCGACATCCCCAAGGACGTCCAGTTTGCGATGGGGAATTACACTACTATACAAAAAACCAAGGTCTCGCATTACCAGCCACGCGTAAAAGGCGACATCGACGCCATCACCAAAGCGGTCGAGATGCTGGAGAAAGCCGAGCGCCCCATCATCTATTCCGGCGGCGGTGTTATCAACTCCGGTGTCGGGGCCAGCCAGTTGCTGCGCGAGTTGGCGGACGCCACCGGTGCGCCGATCACCTCCACGCTGATGGGCCTTGGCGCCTACCCCGCGTCTGGCGAAAACTGGCTGGGAATGCTGGGCATGCACGGCACATACGAGGCCAACATGGCCATGCACGACTGCGATTTCATGCTCTGTGTCGGGGCGCGTTTCGACGACCGCATCACGGGGCGCACCGATGCGTTCAGCCCGAACAGCTACAAGGTGCACATCGACATCGACCCATCCTCGATCAACAAAATCATCCGCGTGGACACGCCTATCATCGGCGATATCGGCCATGTTCTGGAAGATATCCTCAAGGTCTGGAAGTCTCGCGGGCGCAAAACCAACGCCGCAGGCATCGCCAAGTGGCAGGCCCAAATATCCGAGTGGAAGGCTGTCGATTGCCTGAAATACAAGAACTCCGACACCATCATCAAACCACAATACGCGCTGCAACGGCTCGAAGCCCTGACCAAAGACCACGACCGCTATATCACCACCGAAGTGGGCCAGCACCAGATGTGGGCCGCGCAATATCTGACTTTTGAGGAGCCGCACCGCTTTATGACATCCGGTGGCTTGGGCACGATGGGCTACGGCACGCCTGCCTCCATGGGTGTGCAAATCGCCCATCCTGACGCGCTGGTTATCAACGTCGCGGGCGAGGCCAGCTGGCTGATGAACATGCAGGAAATGGGTACGGCAATCCAGTTCAACCTGCCGACCAAACAGTTTATCCTCAATAATGAGCGCCTCGGCATGGTCCGCCAGTGGCAGGAACTTTTGCACGGCTCGCGCTATTCGCAAAGCTGGTCTGAATCCCTGCCCGACTTCGTGAAACTGGCCGATGCCTTCGGCGCCAAGGGCATTCGTTGCTCAGATCCGGCCGATCTGGACGACGCAATAATGGAGATGCTGGACTACGACGGCCCCGTCATCTTCGACTGCGTGGTCGAGAAACACGAAAACTGTTACCCGATGATCCCCAGCGGTGCCGCCCATAACGAAATGCTGATGGGCGATGCCAAAACCGAAAACGCGATCACTGGCAAAGGTGCAGCGTTAGTTTAATAACGCGGTACAACTACATGAAACCTCTGATTTATTTCAGTTACGGCATGACAAAATGCGGCACCACGCTGGCCTTTCACATGGTCAGCGAGGCGCTGTTGCAGGCGGGGTACAAACAACACCGCCTGCCCGCGCACCTGATTGGCCCGAACAAAAAACTGAACTTCGGCCAACATTTCACCGATGATCAAGCCGCCGAGCTGTGGCAAACCGTGCAATCCATCGGCCACCCCATCGTCATCAAAACCCACACCCGCCCCGATCCGGCAATCGTAAAGATGATCCAGAACGGCCAAGCCATCGCCCATGCCTGCTACCGCGATCCACGCGACATGGCGCTCTCGATGCTCGATCACGGGATTCGCGCCCGCGCAAACGGCAAACCCGCCTTCGACGAAATCGAAACACTAGAAGACGCCAAATCCGGCATCCGCAATCAATGCGACAGCTTAACCGCATGGCTGCGCCTGCCAAACGTCCTGCCACTGGATTTCGAGGACATCGCTTTTGACATGCAAACCACCGCGCAACGCATTCTTACCCAGTTAGGCATAGCCGGAAACCCCGAACAAATCGTTAACAAAGTCCTTGATGGGCGGTTCACCCAGTTCAACAAGGGCATCCCCCAGCGGTATAAAGCAGAGATGTCCCCACAAGACGACCGCAAATTCGCCCGCGAATTTGCCCCCTTCTTGTCCCGCCTTCTGGACAATAAACACACCCTTCCAACCGACGGCAGCATCGCTTTGCCCCCGCCGCTCGAGCTGCGCATATCCGTTTAGCCATAGACATTCGCACGAATATTGCGGACACTTCATCCGACGAAAAGGAAAACACAATGAACGCTCTTGTTTTGAAAAAAGGTGCTTCCAGAAAAAGCGCTTACGATCTTAAAAACCCTCTGGGGGACGAGGTCGAGACCCACACCCTAACCGTAATCGTAGACAACGAGGCCGGTGTGCTGGCCCGCGTCATCGGCCTGTTTTCCGGCCGCGGTTACAACATCGACAGCCTGACAGTTGCCGAAACGGACCACCATGGTCACCTGTCCCGCATCACCATCGTCACCACCGGAACGCCCGCAGTGATCGTACAAATCAAAGCCCAGCTGGATCGCATGATCCCCATCCACAGCGTTAACGATTTAACGGTTGAGGGTCCCTCCGTTGAACGCGAACTGGCGATGCTGAAAGTCACCGGAGAGGGCGAAAAACGTGTCGAGGCCATGCGCCTCGCCGATATTTTCCGCGCTAATGTTGTTGATACAACGTTAAGCAGCTTCGTGTTTGAAATCACCGGCACATCCGAGAAAATCGACGCCTTCGTTGAACTCATGCGCCCGCTAGGCCTAACCGAGCTGGCCAGAACCGGAGTCGCCGCCTTGGCACGCGGCCGTTAATATCAACAACTTACTCGATATTCCTAATGTAAGCAAAAAAATGGAGGTGGTATAACCACCCCCAGTTTCGCGATTCAGGCTCACCGTTAATACCGCTCGGTTCATTGCCTGCGGCCTGAATGCCGGAGGCGCGCTAGATAATTATGCGCCTCCTCCACCTGTCTGTAATTCAGCTACACCCAGAGGTCCCCCCGCAAGTGTTGCACTTCATACAAGTTCCGTTGCGCACCAGCGTAAAGTTCCCGCATTCGCCACAAGCATCCCCCTCGTAGCCCTGCATTTTCGCCACGACCCGATCATCCATGGCCGCCGGTGCTGTCATAGTCGTCACGGTTTCGCGTACCGTCGCCGTCGCGGTTTCCACCACGGTTTGCATGCCCACCAAATCCTCGGGTACGCGCTTGCGCAAATATCCGGTTGAGGAAATCTGGCGGATCATATCGATGGAGGATTTGGCCACCTCGCCTTCAACATTCCCGATATTACTAACGCCTTCCTCGGTCCCGCGTCCCAGAGAATCAAAGGTTTCGCCCGTCGGTTTCACATGTGCCAGATCGGTGCGGTCCAGATACGAAACGGCCAGTTCGCGGAAGATATAATCAAGGATCGAGGTCGCATTTTTGATGCTGTCGTTCCCTTGCACCATGCCCGCAGGCTCGAATCGTGTGAACGTAAACGCATCGACGAATTCCTCCAGCGGCACGCCATATTGCAGCCCGACCGAGATCGCGATGGCGAAATTATTCATCATCGCACGGAAACCGGCACCTTCCTTGTGCATATCGATAAAGATTTCACCCAGCTCGCCGCTCTCGTATTCACCTGTGCGCAGGTAAACCTTATGCCCACCGACAACAGCTTTTTGCGTATACCCTTTGCGGCGTTGCGGCAGTTTATAACGGCCTCGCGCGACTTCCTTGATGATGATCTTTTCGACAATCTTCTCGGCCAGAATTGCCGGGCGATCCGCCACATGCGCCTCGCTCAGAAGTTCTTCCAAATCTTCATCGTCATCATCAATCAAAGCCGATGAAAGCGGCTGCGACAGCTTGGATCCATCGCGGTAAAGCGCATTCGCTTTCACGCCCAAAGACCAGCTAAGCTCATAGGCCGCCTTACATTCCTCGATCGTTGCATCATTGGGCATGTTGATGGTTTTGGAAATCGCACCCGAGATAAAGCTCTGCGCCGCCGCCATCATATTGATGTGGCTTTCAACGCTCAGGTAACGCGTGCCAATCCGCCCGCAAATATTCGCGCAATCGAAGACTTTATAATGCGTTTCCTTAAGGAATGGTGCGCCTTCCAGTGTCATCGTTCCGCAAACATGGTTGTTTGCATCGCGGATCTGTTGGCGCGAATAGCCAAGGTGGCGCAGCAGGTCGAACGACGGATCGTTCAGTTTTTCTTGAGGAATTCCAAGGGTTTTACGGCAGAAATCTTCGCCCAACGTCCACTGGTTGAACACGAACTTGATGTCAAACGCCGTCGGCATCGCCGCCTCGACCTTGTCGATCTCGACCGCACTGAACCCATGCCCCAGCAACGATGTATGGTTAATCCCCGGTGCATTGCCAATCGTGCCATGCCCAACCGCATACGAGGTGATTTCCTCGATCTGGCTGGTGGAATAGCCCAGATTGCTAAGCGCCGCAGGAACCGAGCGGTTGATGATTTTGAAATACCCGCCACCGGCAAGTTTCTTGAATTTCACCAACGCGAAGTCGGGTTCAATGCCGGTTGTGTCACAATCCATCACCAGCCCAATCGTGCCGGTCGGCGCAATCACGGACACCTGCGCGTTGCGGTAGCCATGCTGCTCGCCCATCTTCAAGGCCTCGTCCCACGCTTTATGCGCAAGGTTTATCAGCTGACCGTCAGGGCAATTATCATGGTCGAGCGGCACCGGCATCACCGACAAGCCCTCATACCCTTTTGTCTCGCCGTAAGCCGCACGACGATGGTTGCGCATCACCCGCAACATATGTTCGGCGTTTTTGGCATAGCCATCAAACGGTCCCAATTCCTTGGCCATCTCGGCCGAAGTTTTATAGGCAACCCCGGTCATAATCGCCGTCAAAACCGCCCCGAGGGCGCGTCCCTCGTCGGAATCGTACCCAAAGCCCATGTTCATCAGCAAACCGCCGATGTTGGCATAGCCAAGACCAAGGGTGCGGAATTTGTAGCTGAGTTCCGCGATTTCTTTCGACGGGAACTGCGCCATCAACACCGAGATTTCCAGCGTCATCGTCCAAAGACGTGTCGCGTAGATATACCCGTCCGCATCAAACTGCCCGTCATGCAGGAACGTCAACAGGTTCATCGAGGCGAGATTACACGCCGTATCATCAAGAAACATGTATTCCGAACAGGGGTTTGACCCACGGATAGCACCATCTTCGGGGCAGGTGTGCCAGTCATTAATCGTGTCGTGGAACTGGATGCCCGGATCCGCACAAGCCCAAGCCGCATGCCCGATCTGATCCCACAGATCGGAGGCTTTAACGGTTTTGGCAACCGTGCCATCCGTGCGCTTGATCAGCTCCCAATCCGCGTCGTCTTTCACGGCTTGTAGAAACGCATCGGTCACACGAACCGAGTTGTTTGAATTCTGCCCCGAAACCGTCAAATACGCCTCGGAATCCCAGTCTGTGTCATATGTCGGGAATTCGATGCTGGTAAAACCTTGCTGCGCATATTGCAAAACCCGCTTCACGTAGGTTTCCGGCACCGACATTTTCTTGGCCGACCGAACCGCCGCCTTCAGCTTGGCGTTAACCTTGGGATCAAACGCATCTGCCTCGGCCCCGTCCCATGCACGGATCGCGGCAAAGATTTCCTCAAGGCGTTGTTTATGGATTTTGGAACCTGCAACTAGTGCCGCAACCTTTTGTTCTTCAATAACTTTCCAGTTAATGAATTCTTCAATGTCGGGATGGTCCATATCACAAATAACCATCTTCGCCGCCCGACGCGTGGTGCCACCAGACTTGATCGCCCCCGCCGCACGGTCGCCAATCCTAAGGAAAGACATCAAACCAGAAGACTTGCCGCCCCCCGCCAACGTCTCGTTCGAACCCCGAAGCGAGCTGAAATTCGTGCCCGTACCGGAGCCATATTTGAACAACCGCGCCTCGCGGGTCCACAAATCCATGATACCGCCCTCGTTCACCAGATTATCGGAAACCGACTGGATGAAACAAGCGTGGGGCTGCGGGTGCTCGTAAGCACTGTCCGATTTCACCAGCTTGCCGGTTTTGTAATCCACATAGTGATGCCCCTGCCCCGGCCCATCAATTCCGTAGGCCCAATGCAGGCCGGTGTTGAACCACTGCGGGGAATTCGGCGCGGCCATCTGGCTGGCCATCATAAAGCGCATCTCGTCGTAATAGGTCTTGGCGTCGGCCTCGGTGGTGAACATCCCACCTTTCCAGCCCCAGTAACACCATGTGCCCACAAGGCGGTCAAACACCTGCGTGGCGGTGGTTTCGCCGATGTAGCGCTCGTTCTCGGGCAGCTTGGCCAACGCGGCCTTGTCGGGCACCGAGGGGCGCAGGAATTCGGGGATACCCTTTTCCTTAACCCTCGTAACGGCAGCTGGCACACCGGCCTTGCGGAAGTATTTTTGGGCGATCACATCAGAGGCAACCTGGCTCCACCCCACAGGAATTTCGATGTTATCCAGCGCGAACACGATCGAGCCGTCGGGATTTCTGATCTCCGACGCTGTTGTCTTGAATTCAATTTCGCCGTAGGCACCTGTTTTTACTTTAGTAAATTTCCGCTCGATCTTCATGCTTGCCCTCGTATTTATGCGACCCCAGTTCAAACATGAGATCTTTGATTTTATATTCACCACAATCGACCAAGTATCGCACCTTAAGTTCGCAATTAAGCAAACTTTACAGGTTTTCTCCTTAGCCCTGCCGACACACTACATATTGTGGTTGATACCTCTACGTCATCTAATTGAAGTATTTAGACCCACACCGTCAACGAATTTATTTTTCTTTTTTTCACAAAAATTTGTTGACTAAACTCTGTCACAAGATTGTGAGGGGAGTCGCGCTGGCGCCGAAATTTTTTGCGCGATATTTGCGCAGCTATATGCGAAAAAACTGATATAAATAATACCAAGGGTTTTCAACTGTTTTACCTTTGTATCTGTCGCGGAGCGTTAAGGTATACCATTGTTTACATTCAGCAGAATCATTGCGTCCGGTGAAAATCGAATACTCAACTGAAATATTTTACGGAAAAACCGGCCGTTCCCGAAGTTTCCAGAATTGCCCCGAGACCAACCGAATTAGCTTCGTGCAACAATGAACTTTTGGAAAATATTGGTCGGGGCGAGAGGATTCGAACCTCCGACCTACGGTACCCAAAACCGTCGCGCTACCAGGCTGCGCCACGCCCCGACTAATGTGGTTCATCTACAATGTAGAATCCCCGAAGGAAAGCGAAAAATCAGTCGCAGGCCCAGATAACTTCAGCACCTGTTATAGAGGGATGCCGAACCTCGGATCCAACGCCAATATCCAAAGTTCGGGCCAGCCCGCCGTTGATCTCGAAGACGTATTGAATGTCGTTTCCGCCAAATATCGAGGTTTCGTCCAGCGGGATTGCATTTTCATGCACATATTGCACAACGCCCTGCGCATCGATGAACACCATATCCAGCGGGATAAGCGTATTACGCATCCAGAACCGTATGGATTGCGGGTGGGGGTAGACAAACAACATCCCCGCAAACGTCCCCAGCGTTTCACGGTTCATAAGACCCATCGCCCGAGTTTCAGGCGTATCCACGACCTCGATGGTAAAGCGCACAGAACTGCTGTCAGAACGAATATCGAGCTTGTCCGGCGCGCACATAGTCGCCGCATTGGCCGATGTCATCAGCCCAAGCGCCAGAATTAAAGGTGTCAGAAAACGTAGAATATCAGGCCCCTTTGTGGATCACGTGGTCCCAAGACTGAACCTCGCCAGCCATCTGTCCACGCGGCCCTGCAATAATGCGCACAGAGATAGCCTCGCCAGGTTGCAAATCAGACAGCCCGTAATGTCGCAAAATTTCCACATGCAGGAAGATGTCGTCGTCACTGCCAAAGACGTTGGCAAAGCCAAACCCCTTGGCCTTGTCGAACCATTTCACCCGTGCCGGTTGAAACGGAATATCGGCGGCAACATCGGGAATGCCGGGCGAATCCAAGGCATCCGCATCGGCAACCTCATTCGCCGGTGCATCGATTTCAAGGATAACCGACGCTTGACGCCCACGATCCGTGACTTGCACCTCGATCACAATATGCGAACCTTCGGCAACCGAACTCCGCCCAAAATTTCTTAAAACATTGGCGTGCAGAAGAATATCACCTTCGTCATCGTCACACACGACGAATCCGAATCCTTTCGCTGCATCAAACCATTTGACCTGCCCCTTGATCATCTTATCTACTTCTCTTTCTTCTCATGCATTCTATTGTATACATCTATGCATGGTCGTTTGTTATCATGTCCTACTCGCTAAACTAACAGCAAATTTAGTATCTAGTAAACAGCTAGTAAACAGGAGGATAAGCCAAGAGATCATAAAACGCCCCAGTTTATCGCCACAATCATACCACAACGTGAGCCGTAAGAAAAGTCGCAATCTATACGTGTTTTACGGCTGTAAACGTTCGATTCTCCATGCATTTTCCACCTTGGCTCGTGACCAGCGAAACCTGTCGTGCAAGCGGTGCTGACCATCCGCCCAGAACTCGATTTCCGTTGGAATAATCCGGTACCCCCCCCAAAACGGCGGGCGATCAGGGTTCAGACCTTTGGTTGCGGTAATTTTAGCAACCTTCGCCAATAATTCCCCGCGCGAACCCAGAGGTTGTGATTGTTTCGAGGCCCAAGCCCCCAAACGGCTTGGCAGCGAGCGGGAAGAATAATACGCATCCGCCTTTTCCCCGGCCTCGCGCTCGACCACACCGCGCACTCTGATTTGGCGGCGCAAGGATTTCCAATGCATCACGAAAGCGGCCTTGCCCCCCTGATCAATCTCCACCGCTTTGGCACTGCCGTAGTTGGTGTAAAAGACAAACGCGCCAGCCTCGATATCCTTCAGCAGCACCATCCGCGCATTGGGCATGCCATCCGCATCAACGGTCGCCAGCGCGATGGCGTTCGGGTCATTTGGCTCTGTGCCCTCGGCCTCCGCCAGCCAGTTGCGCGCGATCTGAAACGGATCATCGCCTGCAAATATTCCGGTTCGTTTCGAATTTTCGTGCATTATGCCCTCTAACGGTTCAACATTCTTGCTGCATGTGTTTCAATAGCTTAAACCAGCGAAATAAATCTATGACAAGGGACATCACGATGGGTGCAGGACTTATGGAAGGCAAACGCGGCCTGATTATGGGCGTCGCGAACAACAGATCAATCGCGTGGGGTGTGGCCCAAGCGTGCCACGAACAGGGTGCGGAGCTGGCATTTACCTTTCAAGGCGAGGCATTGGGCAAACGCGTCCGCCCGCTGGCCGAGAGCCTGGGCTCGGACATCGTGCTGGAATGCGACGTCACAAACGAAGAATCAATGGACATGGTTTTTGCCACGTTGCAAGAAAAATGGGGCAAACTGGACTTTTTGCTGCACGCTATCGGCTTTTCCGACAAGAACGAGCTGCGCGGACGCTACGTTGACACCACTGCGGCCAATTTTGACCGTACGATGAATATCTCGGTCTATTCTTTCACCGCCGTTGTGCAACGGGCCGAAAAGATGATGCCGGACGGCGGGTCTTGCCTGACGTTGACATATTACGGGGCCGAAAAAGTTATGCCGCACTATAACGTCATGGGCATTGCCAAGGCGGGGCTGGAGGCCTCGGTTAAGTATATGGCGATGGATCTGGGACCAAAAAACATCCGCATAAATGCGCTGTCTGCTGGCCCTATCAAAACATTGGCGTCATCGGGGATCGGCGATTTCCGCTATATCATGAAGTGGAACGAGCTGAACTCGCCGCTGCGGCGTAACGTAACCCAGACCGAGGTCGGGAAATCGGCCATGTATCTGCTGTCGGACCTGTCGTCCGGTGTTACGGGCGAGAATCATCACGTGGATGCTGGCTATAATGTTGTTGGCATGAAGGCCGAAGATGCACCGGATATTGATGTAGTTCAGGGACGTAAAAAAAATGACGGATAAACTGCCACACGAAAAAGGGTTCCACATCAGCTGGGACCAAATCCACCGCGATAGCCGCGCCCTTGCATGGCGCCTCGACGGCAAAGGCCCAAACAACGGTGCCTGGAAAGCCGTAATCGCAATTACACGCGGCGGCATGGCCCCGGCGATGATTGTTGCGCGCGAACTGGACATTCGAACGGTTGATACAATCAGTGTGAAATCTTACGACCACCAAGCACAATCCGAAGCGGTTATCCTTAAATCCCCGGATATGAATTTAATGGGGGATGGCACTGGCGTGCTGATTATCGATGATCTGGTGGACACAGGGAAAACCCTGAGGGTCGTCAAAGAACTGTTCCCCAAAGCCCACATCGCAACAGTCTACGCCAAACCCGAAGGCCGCGATATGACGGACACGTTCATCACCGAGGTCAGCCAAGACACATGGATTTTCTTCCCGTGGGACATGGCACTGCAATATGTCGAACCATATCGCGGCAAAGACTAATCACAACCGCCGAGCGTCAGCGAGGCCACCCCCAACGAGCGGCGGCTTGTTGTGCTAGCAACATGCCAACAACAGGCGGGAGCGCTCCCGCCCGCAACCGGATGCCCGCCGGGCAATCCGTTTACCGTTGGGCCAAGCCTCGCTAACGCTCGGCGGTTGCGCTTAACCGAATGTTTACCAATTCGTTGTATAGATATGTTTGCCGAGCAGGACTTAAAACGTTCATCGGGGTATCGCACTTGTGCAAATAGTAAATCTGACACGACCGACTACCCACTCAACTAGGGTCGTCAGACTGGCAATTGGCGACACTGGCTTCGGTGTTGGGCCGCAAAGCGCGATAGCTCCGCTGCATATCGACCTGTCCACCCCGACGGATCAGACCCGGTTCACCGGCAGAACCTCCCGAGATTATTGACACAAATGGCGCGGGTTTCCCCGAACGTCACATTTTTTGTGCCTAAATCCCGTAGGGTGCGTGGTCCCCACGCACCGTTGTTTACGCCCGACGATGCACCCTACATCAATTTATAATTAGCTCCGGCCCCATGAAGTACGTCGGCAAGAACGTCGAGATCACCGGAATATATGTTATCATAATCAGGAACACGAACAGGATTGCCAACCATGGGAGGGAGGCCTTTACCACGCTCATCATCGGCATCCCCGCAACCCCCGAGGTCACGAATAAATTCAACCCCACGGGCGGCGTTATCATTCCAATCTCCATGTTTACCACCATGATGATTCCTAGGTGAATTGGGTCCACCCCCAGCTCTATCGCAATCGGGAACACCAGCGGGGCAACGATAACAATCAGGCCCGATGGCTCCATAAACTGGCCGCCGATCAACAGAATGACGTTGACGATAACAAGGAACCAGATAACACCAAAACCCGCATCTAGCATCGCACCCCGATTTGCTGCGGGATTTGCTCCTCCGTCAAAACATGTTTCAGGATCAGAGCGTTGGCGATGATAAACAGCAACGTCACCGTCAGTTTACCTGCCTCGAACAACGTATCTTTCGTGTCTTTGTGAACCCACGCCGTCACCAGCACCCATGGCTTTTTCAGCAATGAAGTAGGAGGGCCGCCATTCTTGCCAGCCAACGGCCCCATATCGCGATAAATGAACATCGAGATCAGGAAGGAATAAATCGCCGCTACCGCCGCCGCCTCGGTCGGCGTGAACACACCGCCGTAAATACCACCCAGAATGATGACCATCAAGAACAGCCCCCAGCCCGCATCGCGCGCCGAGGAAAACACCTCACCCCAGCCAAGCCATTCGCCTTTGGGCAGGTTTTTCACCCGCGCCCAGATGTAGATCGCTATCATCAGCATAGTTCCGGCCATCAACCCCGGGATCACCCCCGCCAGGAACATCCGGCCCACGGATACGTCCGTAGCCGAAGCATATACCACCATCACAATGGACGGCGGGATCAATATCCCCAATGTTCCGGCGACCGCGATAATCCCCGCCCCGAATTCCTTGGTATACCCGACCTGCTGCATACCCGCGATCACAACCGAGCCAATCGCCACCACCGTTGCCGGCGAAGACCCCGACAAAGCCGCAAACAGCATACAAGCCACAACGCCCGCAATCGCCATACCGCCGTGCAAATGCCCAACCAGCGCGATCGAGAACCGGATGATCCGTTTCGCCACGCCCCCCGTCGACATGAATGAAGACGCCAGAATAAAGAACGGGATCGCCAGCAAGGTATAATGCCCCGCCATCGCCTGAAACATCGTCTGCGCAACAGAGGCAAGCGACGTATCCGACAACACCAGAAGAAACATGATAGAGCTTAGGCCAAGCGAAATCGCAATCGGCACGCCGATCAGCATCAGGCCTATGACCATTACAAATAGAACTACAACTTCCATAATTTATTTCTCCGCATCCCTTTTGGCCGCGATTTCATGCACAGCATCTTCGGCTTCGTGGCTAACGATCAGGCTGGTTTGCCGCCCCGTCACCAAATGAATTGCCGCCTGAATAAAGCGGAACAACAGCAGCGCCATACCTATCGGCAGGATCGCATATGGAATAAATCGTGGCAGCTTTTCGTACTCCTCGCCCTCGTTCATCCAACCCTCGATAAAGCGCAGCCACTCGGGCACGGGAATGTCGTTGGTTTCATACCAAGCACGGCCAAGGAACGTGTCCTGAAAGCCCGTCGGGAACCAGCGGCCCTCGGTCTGGGGCAGGTTGGCGAAATTCGCCCAGTAATCCCACGCCCCTTTGAACATCAGAAGTGCGTATATAATACATAGGGTTACAGAAATAAGCGCCATAACTTTGCGCGATTTAGGGCTAAGCAGATTCAAAACCGCATCCACCCCTAAATGCGCTGTAATTTTCACAGCATAGCTCATGCCAAACAGCACCAGCCATGCGAACAGGAACAGAGTGATCTCAAGCCCCCAGATTAATCCGGTATTAAATCCATATCGTAGCACAACGTTAACAAATGTGATGATTGTCATCAGACCAAGGATGACGGCAATCGCTGTCTCCTCGATTTCATTTATCACGTGGCCGAATTTTGATTGCTTGCTCATGGTGTCCCCTTTCGGAAAACCCCGGCCCACTGTGATAGGGGCCGGAGCTGACAGTCTTAGTGTTTGGCTTAGTGCTTGGCGTTGATAACCTGAGCAGCCGCAATGTTGTCTGCGCCCACATCGCCCTCGAACATATCCCAAACTGGCATCATCGCATCAACCCATGCCTGACGCTGTTCAGGTGTCAGATCACGAACAACACCGCCGGCAGCCTCAATGGCAGCCCGAGCTTCAGCATTGATACGTGTGGACTCGCCGTTACGCAGTTCAGTCACTTCGGCAACGATTGCCAGGAACTGGTCGCGAACGTCAGCGTCCAGACCAGCCAACCATTCAGTCGAGGTCACCAACAGATAGTCGATGATACCGTGGTTGGTAGCAGTCGTGCCGTCTTGCACTTCGAAGAACTTCTTGCCGTAGATGTTGGACCAAGTGTTTTCCTGACCGTCAACAACGCCTGTCTGAAGCGCGCCGTAAACTTCCGAGAACGCCATTGGCTGAGGCGATCCACCGATTGCTTCCATCTGTGCTTTCAGAACGTCGGATGTCTGAACACGGAATTTCAGGCCTTCGGCATCTGTTGGCCAAATCAGCGGTACATTAGCAGACATATTTTTCATGCCGTTGTGCCAGAACGCAAGACCTTGAAGACCACGACGTTGCATGGAGTCTTTCATCGCCTGACCAGCATCGGAAAGCTGGAACTCGTCAACTGCGTTGATGTTTTTGAACATGAACGGCAGATCGAAAATACGGAAGACTTTGGTGAAAGCCTCGAATTTCGACAGCGAAGGCGCGGCCAACTGAACGTCGCCCTGCAACAGAGCTTCGAGAACCTGGTTGTCATTGTAAAGTGTCGAGTTAGGGAACACTTGCATACATGCGACGCCGTTCATTTCGGCATTCACACGCTCGGCCAGCAGCGAAGCCGCGATGCCTTTAGGGTGACGGTCGGTGTTGGTTACATGTGCGAATTTGATAACAATCTCGCCCGGATCACAGGCTTCCTGCGCCGAAGCAGCAGAAAAGCTCGTGGCCGCGATGATCGCAGCAACCGCCGTTGTAGTAAGAAAACGCATAATAGTTCCTCCCATAGCGTTTAACAGCCGCGGGG
>CAKZNY010000159.1 GCA_937132145.1 uncultured Paracoccaceae bacterium
CTTGAGGATTTCCATTGGCTGGAGTATTTGGTAGCTTTGGTCATGCAAAAACCTTTCATCACCCGGCCCTTCATGCGCTTGACGACACTGAGGCGGTTCTGGACTGGTCTAAAATCGAGCCGATCCTGTCCTCGATTTATGCCTCTAAAACGGGCCGTCCAAGCTATCCGCTTTTGACCTTGTTTCGGGGTTTGCTGCTGGGGGTGTGGTATCGCTTGTCGGATGTTCAACTGTCGCAATGCCTTTATCTCGACCTACTGTTTCGTAAATTTTGCCACCTTGAACTGGGCGGCGATGTCCCGGAGGCATCAACATTGGGTCGGTTCCGCAATCACTTGGTTAAGCACGATCTGTGGGAACGTCTTTTGGGAGAGATCAACCGTCAGCTTGAAGCCAAGAACATTATTCTGACAGAGGGCCGCATCAACATCATTGATGCAACACCGATTGAGGCCGCACAATCTGGGTCGGGCAAAGGCAAAGACGGCCAGCCAAAGCGCGACCAGCAAGCAGGGTGGCATGTCAAGAAAGACAGTCGTGGCAATCTAAAATCCACCTATGGGTACTCGGTTCACACGGGCGTTGACGAGGACGGTTTCATCCAACGCCAAACAGTCACTGCGGGTAATGTGCATGACAGCGTTGAGCGCGATACGCTCTTGTTAGGCGACGAGACAGCCCTTTACGCGGATGCGGCTTACAGTTCGAAAGAGACCCGCGACAAGCTGGAACGTTTTGGCATTGCAGATCAGGTGCAACGAAAAGGCTACCGCAACAAACCTCTGTCGCGCGACGACATCACCCGTAATGATGAGATCGCCGTTATCCGTGCTGGAGGCGAACGCCCCTTTGCCACTTACAAAAGTCGCTATGGCTTAGCCCGCACACGGTTTATGGGCTTGGCCAAGAATATGACCGCCTACGGCATTGCAGCCATCGCCCATAACGTTCGCAAAGGGGCCAAGTTCCTAACTCTCTACGGATTGCCAGACCAGACTTGTGCTGGATAACTGCGCCCAAAATCCAGAAATGGGGCGTGAAACCACATCAAATTGACCATATCCAACCATAAAAGTCGCAAATAACTGATTTTACTGGAAATCCATCCCGAACTCAGTAATATCAAGTTGGAAAACAGACCTTATACTGAGGTCTCACTATATAGAAAATCCTAAAAAAACAGGGTATCGAGGAATTCAT
>CAKZNY010000160.1 GCA_937132145.1 uncultured Paracoccaceae bacterium
CGCGTTTGACATGACCGCCCCTTTACCAAAGAATTTTGCCGCGTGCTTGATTGCAACGGCGAATATGCACGCCTATCTTAATACAGCAAAACACAATAAGGCAGAGGGCAATGTCCGATTCCCATCAGAAATCTGAGAACGCTAGCGCTGATACTATCGCGAGCGCTGCAACCAAAGCGGCCAAGGGTCGGGGGCCTGCGCCCGTGCACCTGTGGAACCCGCCGTTTTGCGGGGATCTGGACATGCGCATCGCGCGGGATGGCACGTGGTTTTACCTTGGCACTCCGATTGGGCGTAAACGATTGGTTAAGCTGTTTTCGAATATTATCCGCAAGGATGGCGATGATTACTTTCTGGTAACGCCAGTGGAAAAGGTCGGCATCAAGGTTGATGACGCCCCGTTTGTGGCGGTGGATTTCGACGTGGCGGACAAGGTGATTACCTTCACCACCAACGTCGGGGATACGGTGCAAGCGGGGCCGGATAACCCGATCCGCGTAACACTGGACCCTGTGCGCGGCGAACCCTCACCCTATGTTCTGGTCCGCAACAATCTTGAAGCGTTAATAGATCGTAAAAGTTTCTATCGCCTCGTGGATTTAGGCGAGACCGGAACCGTTGACGGGGTGGAATGGTTCGGCGTTTGGTCCTCCGGCGTGTTTTTCCCGTTTATCCTAATGTCCGAATTGCCACTATAGTCGCCCCATCACCGCAAAGCACAACCGCCGAGCCGCAGGCGAGGCTTGGCCCAACGATCATCTGATTTTCCAAAGGAAGATCAGACTGTCGGCGGGAGGCTCCCGCTCGTCGGCGGCCTTGTTGCTTGCGCAACAAACCCCCTCCCATTGGGCTGGGCCTCGCCTGCGGCTCGGCGGTTTATTATGGGGTTATGTAGATGCGCTTGAACAACCGCTACACCGTCAAATACGCGCGAAATTCGTTCAGAACCTGCTCATAAACCGATCGTTTGAACGGCACTATGTTGTCGAGTAACTCGTCCGGGGGCATCCAGCGCCACGCGGAAAATTCCGGTTCTTCGGTTTCGATGTTGATCTGACTATCAAGCCCGCTAAAGCGCATCAGAAACCAGCGTTGCTTTTGCCCGCGATACCCGCCCTTCCACAGCTTTTCCGCCAGCTCGACAGGAAAATCGTAGGAAATCCAGCCGGACGACTGCGCCAGAATCTTGACCATTTCGGGCAATATACCGGTTTCTTCCCGCAATTCCCGATAGGCCGCAACCTCGGCATCTTCGCCCTCGTCAATGCCGCCCTGTGGCATCTGCCAAGCCGCACTTGGGTAATCGAGGCGCTGCCCCGTGAACACATGTCCCTGCGAATTCAGCACCATCAGCCCGACGTTCGGCCGATAAGGTAGCGCCGCGAGTTCTTCTTCGGTCATCGTATTACTTGGCCAAAACGTTCAACCCGCGAAGGATATCCAAGCCGTAGGCCAGTTGGAAATCCTCGTCCCGACGGGCCGCGATTTCTTCCTGCTCGGCGCGCTCGGCTTCCAGCAATTCGATTTCTTCGTCCGTAAGGGAATCGTTATTCAACGACCCGCGCAGATCCGCTTCGGAACGGCTGCGGCGGACATTTGCGCCCTCGTCTTCATCTTCGTCTTTTTCAACCTTCGGGCGTTGTTCAACCAGAATATCCGGCGTGATCCCCAATGCCTGAATAGAGCGGCCAGACGGTGTGTAATACCGCGCCGTCGTCAAGCGCATCGCGCCGTTACCAGCGACTGGCATGATCGACTGGACCGAACCTTTACCGAAACTTTTCGTTCCAATCACAATCGCACGGCGGTGGTCTTGCAACGCACCCGCCACAATTTCAGAGGCCGAAGCCGAGCCGCCATTGATCAGGATAATAATCGGTTTACCCTCAGCCAAATCGCCAGAATGGGCGTTATAGCGGACGCTGTCTTCTTCATATCTGCCGCGGGTGGATACGATCTCTCCCGCCTCCAAAAATGCATCGGAAACCGCGATCGCCTGATTAAGCAGGCCGCCCGGATTGTTGCGCAGATCAAGGATCATGCCTTTCAACGGGCGTTTGTTAATTTTTTGCAGCTGGCGAATGGCGTTGTTGAGGCCCTTGCCGCTGTTGCCCTGAAACTGGGTAATGCGCACATAACCGTAGTCGTCTTCGAGCATGCGTCGTTTGACGCTTTGCAGTTTGATCACCGCGCGCATCACCGAAATCTTCAAGGGTTTGCCATTACCCTCACGGATAATGGTGAGCTTGATTCTGCTGCCGGGACGGCCACGCATCAGGCGCACTGCTTCAGACAAGGTCATGCCTTTAACCGGTTTCTCATCCAGCTTGATAATAATGTCATTGGTCAGAACACCGGCGCGCGCCGCGGGCGTGTCTTCAATGGGAGTAATAACTTTGACGAAACCATTCTCCATCGTCACTTCGATTCCCAGGCCGCCAAACTGGCCTTCGGTGCCGATGCGCAGCTCTTTATAGGCTTCAGGGTCGAGATAGGCAGAATGCGGATCAAGGCCCGATAACATGCCCTGGATCGCGTCTTTCAGAATTTTTTTATCATCTACCGGTTCGACATAATCAGACTGAATGCGCGAAAACACCTCGGTAAAGGTACGAAGTTCTTCCAGCGGCAATGTCGAAGATGCCTTCTGCTGAGTCTGGCGATC
>CAKZNY010000161.1 GCA_937132145.1 uncultured Paracoccaceae bacterium
ATTTAATTTCTGAAAACAAATACCAAGAACTCAAAAAAATAATGAATAAAATTCCTTTCGAAACCTTTTCTGAACTCAAAGAGAAAATTGATGCTAAATTTTCTTATAGTGATATGCGTTTAGTAAAAATGGATATTAATCTTAAGAAAAACACTGGTAAGCGATTGTAATCACGCTGCGATTACGGTGGTTTTCTTGAAATTTCTACAAAAGTCGCGATTTCTCCCTGTATTTACCCTGTTATCAGGAAAACAGGGAGAGACTGGTTCGCATAAGACTGCGTGCACAGCCAATGCCATATAGGTCAGGTATAACGCTTTTATCACCGCCCGAGCGCCACTTATGGCCCGGAGCACACCGCTGCTGGTTAACACCAGTTCGCCACATTAAGCTGGCAAGCCAGCCGTCACGGCAGTAGGTTCGCGCAAAGCCTGCTGCCAAGGGAAATTTGACAATGACCGACTTCGCAAAGACCAAATCAATGTTCAGCATTCCCGCTGGTATGATATATTTGAATGGAAACTCGCTCGGCCCTTTGCCAAAGTCCGCGCAGGCGCGAGTTGCCGCAATGATGACGAGCGAGTGGGGCGAGATGTTGATAACCGGCTGGAATAAAGCCGGATGGATGGGCCAAGCCACCCGTGTCGGGGATCGTATTGCCAAGCTGATTGGCGCCCAGGAAGGCCATGTAGTTGTGGGCGACACGTTGTCGATCAAGGTCTATCAGGCGGTTGCATCAGCGCTTGAACTGAACCCGGATCGCAAGGTCATTCTTTCCGACAATGGTAATTTTCCTACCGATTTATATATGACCGACGGCCTGATCCGCTTGTTGAATAACGGCCACGAACTGCGCACGGTGAACCCCGAAGATGTCGAGGCGGCAATTGACGAAACGGTTGCCGTTCTTCTGTTGACCGAGGTTGATTACCGAACCGGTCGCAAGCACGACATGAAACGGCTCACGCAAAAGGCGCATGCGGCAGGGGTTATCACGATATGGGATCTGGCCCATTCGGCGGGCGCTTTGCCGATTGATCTGTCCGGTTGCAACGTGGATTTCGCGGTTGGTTGCACGTATAAATACCTTAACGGCGGTCCCGGCGCGCCAGCGTTCATCTATGTCGCTCCGCGTCACGTTGATAAGGTGCGCCCTGCATTATCTGGCTGGCTTGGGCACAAATCCCCCTTTGCCTTTGATCTTGAATACAAAGCCGGCAACGGGATCGAGCGCATGCGGGTCGGCACCCCGCCCGTGATTGCGCTTGCGGTTCTGGAGGCCGCGCTCGATATTTGGGACATGGCCGACATTCACGATGTTCGCGCCAAATCTATTGCGCTTTGTGACCTGTTCATTAAAGAAGTCGAGGCCCGCTGCCCGCAATTAATCCTTGATACGCCACGTGACGGGGCGGCGCGCGGCTCGCAAGTTTCCTTCCGGTTTACGGACAGCTATGCGGCTATACAGGCGTTGATCGCCCATGGCGTCGTCGGGGATTTTCGTGCCCCCGATACGATGCGTTTCGCTTTTACGCCGCTTTATATTGACGAGGCAGATGTGCTGGCAGCGGTTGATGTTATGAAAAATGTTTTAACGAATAATCTGTGGGATACCGCGGCGTTCAAAACCAAATCAGCCGTGACCTAAGCGCCGTTATGAATAACACATACGACACAATCATTCTTGGCGCAGGGGCTGCCGGCCTTATGTGCGCCCTGACAGCGGGGCAGCGCGGGCGGCGGGTGCTGTTGCTGGAGCATGCCCAAAAGGCGGGCAAAAAGATTTTAATTTCGGGTGGCGGGCGGTGCAATTTCACCAATACCGACACTCGATCAACGTGTTATTTGTCCAGCAACAAACATTTCGCCAAGTCCGCGCTTAGCCGCTACACACCCTCCGACTTTCTTGAAATGGTCGAGCGCCACGGCATCGCGTGGCACGAAAAA
>CAKZNY010000162.1 GCA_937132145.1 uncultured Paracoccaceae bacterium
GGCAAGTTAGCTGGGCTGGCGAGACGCAACACCCAGCAGGGGTTTTGGGAGATAAAATGGGAGTAAAACTCGCAGCCACCGAGCGTAGCGAGGCCTGGCCCAACGGGAGGGGTTTCGTTTTGCGTGCAAAACGACGGCCCTGACGGGCGGGAGCGCTCCCGCCCTTTGGTTGGGCGTAGCCTCGCTGCGCTCGGCGGTTGTTAAAATCTGTCTGGGCTGTATGCGCTAATATCCACATTTGTGCGCCGGTTGCTTGCGATATCTGCCACCATTCTTCCCAGTTTCGGGCCAATGGTCAGGCCTATATGTTGGCCACCATATGCGTGGATCACGTTCGGGGCGTCTGCACTTTCGCCCAATACCGGCATGCTATCGGGTGTGGTCGGGCGGCGACCCATCCAGACCTCGTCATATTCGAATTCCAGCTTTGGGTAGACCTTTTTCATTTGTTTGCGCAACAGGTTGATCGGTGCTTTCGAGGCAGGGGCATCCAGACCGCCGAACTCGACAATGCCGGCAGCGCGCAGAAAGCCGTTCATGGGCGTTAAAACGAACCGCGAGTCGGTAATCATGTAAGGGTTTGGTGCTGTGAAATTGGGGTTGAACATAGAGACGTGATAGCCACGCTCGGCCTCCAGTTTCACTTTCGGCGCCAGCTTTTTGGTTAGCAGGCTGGACCATGCACCGGCGGCCAAGACGATCTTGTCAGCGGTCAGCTTTTCGCCGCCCTTCAGGGTTACCGACGGATTTTCGCCTGCGGTGATGTCGGCAACCTCACCCCGTTTAAAATGGCCGCCTTGGGATTGATAATGGCCAAACAGGGCGGCGACGTAATCGCCGGGCGAGGTCAGCCAGCCGAAGTCTTTGTAAACCGTACCGAAGGTGTAGGTAGGGCCGAGGTTGGGATCGCGTTCAACAATTTCCGCGCGGTTGATGTGGTCTGGATCGAAGCCGTGTTTCTTGCGTAATGCGGTGGATAAAGGGTCCGCGTCGTAGTCGGCTTTGCTGGCGTACAGGTTCACATAATCGCCGGTCTGGATGAACGCGGCGGCGGGGGTTCCGGCGGATAAGGCCTGATGTTGGTCAACGGAATCGGTGGTCAAGGCCGCCAGACCCGCAGCAATCTCGGTCACTTTTTTGACGTTTCCATTGCGCAGGAACGGCACCAACCACGGCAAAAGGCGTGGCAGGTAGGACCAGCGCATATAAAGCGGGGAATTCGGGTTGAGCAGCATGGCAGGTGCTTTTGCCATAAGGCCGGGCATGGATACAGGGATAATGGAGCCGCGTGCGATCAGGCCCGCGTTTCCGAACGAGGTTTGGTCAGGGTGGCCCGGATCAATCCGGTCGATAAGTGTTACGTCCCAACCGTCACGACGCAGCCATTCTGCCGAGGAAACACCGGTGATACCGGCACCAATAACGAGGATGGATTTGGACATGCGCGCTCCTGCTTTTAGGTCACGGTAGGCCTGCAATCCGGTGCCGTCTAGGCTAATGTTTCCAGCATGGCTATGACACGCTTCAGGTGCACGGCAACGGCGGCTTCGTCGCCTCGGGTTTCAATATTCAGCCGCACCAGCGGTTCGGTGCCCGACTTGCGCAGGTTCAAACGCCAATCACCGAAATCCATGCTTAGGCCATCGAAATATTCGATTTTTTTCGCATCATCCGCCAGTGCTGCTTCGACAGCTTTCAGGGCGGCGGCGGGGTCTTCGATGGTGAAATTCTGCTCGCCCGATGTGGGAAATTTGGCTTTGCGGTCTGCAATCAGGTCTGCCAGCGAGGTTCCGGTGGTGGAAACCAGCTCGGCCACCATAAGCCACGGGATCATGCCGCTATCGCAATAGGCGAAGTCGCGGAAATAATGGTGCGCGCTCATCTCGCCGCCATAAACCGCGCCGTGTTCGCGCATGGTCGCCTTTTGATAGGCGTGTCCGGTGCGCGCCTGCACGGCCTTGCCACCCAGATCGGCGACGATTTCCTGTGTGTTCCAGATCATGCGCGGATCATGGATGATCGTCGCGCCTTTGTGTGCGTTAAGGGCCTGCTGCGCGAGCAGACCGACGATATAGTAGCCGTCAATAAACGCGCCAGTGTGATCGAAGAAGAAGCATCGGTCAAAATCGCCGTCCCAAGCTACACCAAAATCGGCGCCATGTTGGCGTACTGCATCGGCGGTGCGCGGCTGGTTTTCGGGCAGCAACGGGTTGGGAATTCCATGCGGAAAGCTGGAATCCGGCTCGTGATCCATGCGCACAAACTCAATTGGCGCACCTTGGG
>CAKZNY010000163.1 GCA_937132145.1 uncultured Paracoccaceae bacterium
ACCCAGATCAGCACTTGGAAAAAGCAGGCCGTTGAAGGGCTATCGGGCGTATTTTCTGAAGGTGGCGCCCTATTTGAGCGTGGCCTGAATGGAGCGAGTGTTGATCGAATATTCGGAACAATAAAATCCATATTCACGTTTGCCACCAATGAAAGCGGCCTGACCATTAACAACCCTTTCATCAATGTGTATTTTGACAAGAAGGTTGGGGTTCAACTTCGTAAACCAATATCCATCGATGATATCAAGGTAATACAAAAAGCTTGTGGGCGCTACGAGACCCGTTACCACGGCGGGGCGCTGGATTCGGTGTTCATTACGTTTTCGGTGATCGAATAGTGTTGGACCGAATTGCGGCAACATCTTCGCTTGGCACGTAGCTGCCGTCCAGATTCGATAACGGCCAGTCCGCTTTGGACTCGAAGCGGTCTTTTGCAGCCTTCGTGTTGCGTAGGGCGACTTTCGGTTACTAATGACTGCTCTGAGCCCAAACTAACTATTTTCTGCAATGCGGCTAATGTCCGTTTTGAAGATTCATTCGACTTGCGGCACTGAAATTACCGATATTCTTTGAACACAGGGTCATAGACTTCGCACCCTACACGTCCAATACCGTTTCACCAGCGGGACCCGAGACCCTCTGTCTGGTCTCAGGTCGAACTGACTCAGCTGGGTGCCTGACCTGCCTAGCTCAATGCCTCAAGGACAAGTTTGGCAACGGCGGTTGATGAGGCTGGGTTTTGACCCGTCACCAGATTACCGTCTTTTAGCGCGTAGGGTGCCCAATCTTCGATTTTCGAAAAGAGGCCGCCACGTTCAATCAACATGTCTTCCACCAGATTTGGGACAACATCAGTCAGGCCAACAGCATCTTCCTCAGTGTTGGTAAATCCAGTTACCTTGCGACCCCTCACGATGTATTCACCATTAGAATCTCTGGCGTGTGACAGGGCAATAGGCGCATGACATACTGCCGAGACAACCTTGTCAGAAGCCCAAAACGCTTCAATCAGGCTGATCGATTTCGCGTCATTCACCAAATCCCACATCGGGCCATGGCCACCGGGATAAAACACGGCGTCGTAGTCTGCAGCGTTGACGTTTGCCAGTTTTGTGGTGTTAGCAAGAGCCGAATTTGCCGCTTCGTCTGCTTCAAAACGTTTTGTATCTTCCGTTTGAAACCCAGGCTCATTGCTTTTGGGGTCCAACGGTGGTTGGCCGCCCTTCGGTGACGCGAGTGTCAGTTCAGCGCCCGCGTCAAGAAAAGCATAATATGGTGCCGCCAGTTCTTCGAGCCAAAAGCCCGTCTTTTCACCGGTGTTGCCAAGCTCGTCATGCGAAGTAAGTACGATCAAAATTTTCTTAGACATCAGTTTCTCCTAGCCAAATCGCGAGAATGTCAGGTGACAAACTCTTCGAGTGCATATCTATCAACTGTTGCGGTTGTGGGGCAAGGCGGATAAATGGCAACATACTTTTGCACAGGTGCAATAAAGAAAGTGAGTGAATGTCAATTTGGGACGGCGTCGAGGAATTTGTGATGGTAGCGCGTACCGGTAGCTTTACCGTGTCTGCGCGCCGCCTAAACGTGTCAACATCGCACGTATCAAGACGAATTCAGGCCCTCGAAGATCGATTGGGGTTGAAACTACTGTCACGCACGACGCGGGCCGTAAAGTTAACCGATATGGGATCGGATTATCTAAACACGGTTGAAGATCTAATCGCAGGCCTCGATGAAGCGAACCAACGTATCACAGGAGCATTTGCAGATTTGGGCGGTCTTGTGCGTGTCTCAGCGGCAGGGCCATTTGCCGAAAATATTGCCATGCCAGCCTTGCTTGAATTTGCGGAACAGAATCCAAAAATTACTCTTGAAGTGGATATAAACAACAGGAATGTAGATTTGGTCGCAGAAGGTTACGATTTTGCTGTCCGATATGGCGTGTTAGCGGATAGTTCTCTGATTGCCCGTAAACTCGCGACACGCAATCTGGCCTGCGCCGCATCCCCGGCTTATCTTGAACGCTATGGTGAACCCGCACTGCCGCAGGATCTTCTGCAACATTCCTGCATAATATCCAACAAAAATACATGGCAGTTTCAGGACCCAAATAATAGCAAAGGCATAACGGTAAAAGTCAGCGGGAAAGTTCGAACCAATAGCATGCCCCTGATGCGAATGGCCGTCGCAAAGGGATTTGGTGTGACCTACACTCCAGTCGAGAACATCCAGGATATGCTTGATAGTGGGCAGGCTCGCCGAATTCTTCAAGGGTATGAG
>CAKZNY010000164.1 GCA_937132145.1 uncultured Paracoccaceae bacterium
GATGAATAATATCGCCCTTGCGCGAGACGGTTAGACTGTTTGGTGTTTCCTCGATTATCGCGCCCGCAGCTTCCAGCTTGTCGCTGAATGTAGCCACCAGATCGCGGCGCCCCCCCAGCAATTCGACCTTGCCACCGGTGATAACGGGGGCCAGCATATACGTGCCAAGCTCGATCCGGTCGGTAACGACCGTATGCGTTGCTCCGCCAAGACGATCCACGCCCTGAATGGTTATGGTCGAGGTCCCGTCCCTTCAATCTGCGCCCCCATTGCCCGCAGGCATTTCGCCAGATCGACGATCTCGGGCTCGCGCGCGGCGTTTTTCAACACCGTTGTGCCCTTGGCCAATGTGGCCGCCGACATCAGGTTTTCCGTCGCCCCGACGGAGGGGAACG
This sequence comes from uncultured Paracoccaceae bacterium, assembly GCA_937132145.1. Lineage (GTDB taxonomy): Bacteria > Pseudomonadota > Alphaproteobacteria > Rhodobacterales > Rhodobacteraceae > NORP23. The sequence continues at coordinate 396 of CAKZNY010000164.1, forward strand.
GCAGCTCGTACGTCGTGCCAATCAACCCCTTGGGCGCGGTGGCATGAATATAGCCGTCGCGAAGGTCCAGCACGGCCCCCAGCGCCTCGAACCCCGACAGGTGGATGTCCACAGGGCGCGCGCCAATCGCACAGCCACCGGGCAATGACACAACCGCCTCGCCGTCCCGCGCCAGCATTGGCCCAAGCACCCCGATCGAGGCCCGCATTTTGCGCACAATATCGTAATGCGCCGTGTGGTTGGTGATTTGGGCCGTCCCGATCACCAGCACCCGACCATCTTGCAGCGAGGCAACCTCGCATCCCAGCGATTCCAGCAGCTCCGTCATGGTGCGAATGTCCGACAGGCGCGGCACGTTGGTCAACGTCAACGGCTCCTCGCTAAGCAGCGCGGCAGGCATCAACGTCAGGCACGCGTTTTTGGCCCCCGAAATCGGGATTTGACCGTTCAGCGGCGTGCCACCTGTTACAACAATTCTATCCATCCTGCTCGCCCTTATCTGTCACTTGTCGCGCACGTTTTTGCGACTTTCGCCTGTGCATATTTACCCGTAAAGCCTCGCGCAAGCGTTCTTCGCGCTTGGCGGCCTTGGCCTTTTTGCCAGTTTTATCTACGGGGGTATTTTGTGTTTCATCTGCCATAGGATATTCTCTACACCATCATCGGGGACGGGGTCCAGATAGCCCTTGCACTTACCGCTATTTCGGCTAAAAGGCGCAACATTGCTGCCGTAGCTCAGGGGTAGAGCACTCCCTTGGTAAGGGAGAGGCCGGGAGTTCGAATCTCCCCGGCAGCACCATCCACTAAATCCTTGCCACGCAGCACCTTTGGGGTCAGAATGTGTGGATGACAGATCATCACCATCATGACCACGGCGAGGGCTCGGCGCTTTCGGATACGGCTTTGCGCGTTCGCGCGCTTGAGACTTTGCTCGTCGAAAAAGGCTATGTAGACCCTGCCGCGCTGGACGAACTTATAGATACCTATGAAAACAAAATCGGCCCGCGAAATGGCGCCGCGGTTGTTGCGAAGGCTTGGGTTGACGAGGAATATCGTCAACGCCTGCTAAGCGATGCCACGGCCGCGATTGCGGAGCTGGATTTCACTGGTCGTCAGGGCGAGCATATGATTGCCGTTGAAAATACGCCCCAAACGCACAATATGGTCGTTTGCACGCTGTGTTCTTGCTATCCGTGGCCCGTGCTTGGCCTACCGCCTGTCTGGTATAAATCCCCGCCTTACCGTTCCCGCGTCGTCATTGATCCGCGCGGCGTATTGGCGGATTTCGGGCAGAGTGTTCCCGAAACCACCGAGGTGCGGGTGTGGGATTCAACGGCGGAAGTGCGCTATCTCGTGATCCCTGAACGCCCAAAAGGCACGGACGGGTGGAGCGCGGAAAAGCTGGCCTTGCTTGTGACCCGCAACTCGATGATCGGCACGGGCATGGCCCTGAACCCTGACGAGCTGGAAACATGAACGGCGGGCAGGATCTTGGCGGCATGATGGGGTTTGGCCCCGTGAATGATGACCCAAACGAGCCGCATTTCCATGAAAACTGGGAGACACGCGTTCTGGGCCTGACGTTGGCTATGGGGGCTTTGGGCCTGTGGAATATCGACAAAGGCCGCTTTGCCCGGGAAAACCGCCCGCCTTCGGAATATCTTAACTGGAGCTATTACCGCATATGGCTGGGGGGGCTGGAGGCGCTTATCAAACAGTGTGGCTTGCTCGGCGAGGCGGATACTGCGGCAAGCAAAAACCTTCATGCACTGAGTGCCGAAAAGGTCGCCGCAGTGCTTGCGAAAGGAGCGCCCGCCAACCGCACGCCGCAAGGACCCGCGAAATACAAGGTTGGCGACAGTATCATCACCCGAAACATCCACCCGACGCATCACACCCGCCTGCCCCGCTATTTGCGTGGTCATGTGGGCGAGATTGTTATTGTCCACGGCGCGCACGTGTTTCCCGATTTTTCGGCCCACGACAAAGGCGAAAATCCGCAGTGGCTCTATACGGTTCGCTTCAAGGCGACCGATCTGTGGGGCGCTGACAAAAACGCCAACGACCATGTCCACGCTGATTTATGGGAGCCGTATTTTGTCTGAACACGCAAACGATCTGGCGCGGCAATTACCCGAAATTCCGGTGGACGATGACGGGCCGGTTTTTGCTGAACCATGGCAGGCTCAGGCCTTCGCCATGACCGTGAAGCTGCACGAAAAGGGCGCGTTCACATGGCCGGAATGGGCCGAAGCGTTAAGCGGCGAACTGAAATCGGCAGGTGAACATGACCGCGTTGAGAATTATTATTTGCACTGGTTGAGCGCATTGGAAAACCTGCTCGACCGAAAAAACATCGTGCAAACTGATGAACGCGAGGCTTGCAAATCCGCTTGGGACAAGGCCGCGCGGGCAACGCCGCACGGCACACCGATAGTATTGGGCGCATAATTCAAATCAAAATAATAGGAGTTTCATCACATGAATGATTATT
>CAKZNY010000165.1 GCA_937132145.1 uncultured Paracoccaceae bacterium
GATGTCGAGGGGATGTTGGCGGCTGCGAAAAATCCTGCAAGTAACGCGGTAATTATTGGTGGTGGTTTGCTGGGGCTAGAGGCCGCCGCGGCGCTGAACGCGCAAGGCATGAAGGTCACTGTTCTGCATCTGATGGGCCACCTGATGGAGCGGCAACTGGATCCTGCGGCGGGGTATCTGTTGCAAAAAGAACTTGAGAGCCGTGGCATCAAAGTGATCTGCAACGCGCACACGAATGCTATTCTCGGCGATGATCGGGTCGAGGCTGTGTTGCTGGAAGACCAGTCCATGCACCCCGCCGAACTTGTTGTTATGGCCGCTGGTATCCGCCCCGAAACCCGTTTGGGGATTGAGGCCGGATTACATACAGAGCGCGGAATTGTTGTCGATGACCGCATGCAAACTTCGGATCCGGATATTCTGGCCCTTGGGGAATGTGTTGAACATGACGGAACAGTTTACGGTCTTGTCGCGCCGCTTTACGACATGGCCAAGGTGCTGGCGCGCACGTTGATTGACGAGCTGGCGACATTCAAAGCACCCGAAATTTCGACCAAGTTGAAAGTTACAGGTGTGGAGCTGTTTTCGGCAGGTGATTTCAGTGACGAACATGAAGAGATCGTGTTCCGCGACCCCGCCCTTGGTGTGTACAAACGTATCATCTTGAAAGACGACCGGATCGTCGGGCTGGTTATGTACGGCGACACCAGCGACAGTAACTGGTTCTTCGACAAGCTTAAATCCGGCGAGGACATTAGCGAAATTCGCGGAACCCTGATTTTTGGGTCGGCGGCGCAGGATATCGACCCGCTAGCGGCGGTTGCAGCCTTGCCCAACGATGCCGAGATCTGTGGCTGTAACGGGATTTGCAAAGGCACTATTGTCAACGCAATCAATGCGGGCGCGCATGATCTGGGCGCAATCAAAGCCGCGACAAAAGCCTCGGCGTCTTGTGGGAGTTGCGCGGGATTGGTGCAGCAGGTTTTGGCTAGCACATTGGGCGATGAATTTGTCGTGCCAACAGCGCAAACGATTTGTGGTTGCACGGATTTATCGCATGAGGACGTGCGCGGGCTGATAAAAAGTCAGACGCTTAAATCCATCCCTGCGGTGATGCAGGAATGTGGTTGGAAAACGTCTTGCGGATGCCATGTTTGCCGCCCTGCGTTGAACTATTACATGATTGCCGAATGGCCACTGGAATATCAGGATGACGCGCAAAGCCGATTGGTGAACGAGCGTAATCACGCCAACATCCAGAAAGACGGCACCTTTTCAGTGATGCCACGCATGTGGGGCGGGATGACCACGCCTGACGAGTTGCGCGCCATTGCGGATGCCGCCGATAAATACAACGTGCCAGCCGTGCATGTCACTGGCGGCCAACGGATTGACCTTTTGGGTGTGCAAAAATCCGACCTTCCGGCGATTTGGGCTGATTTGAATGCTGCGGGAATGGTCTCAGGTCATGCGTATTCCAAGGGGATTCGTACAGTTAAAACCTGCGTCGGAACCGACTTTTGTCGCTTCGGGACGCAGGACAGTACCGGACTTGGCATTAAACTCGAGAAAATTCTCTGGGGTAGTTGGACACCACATAAGGTTAAACTGGCCGTGTCAGGCTGCCCGCGCAACTGCGCCGAGGCAACCTGCAAGGATGTCGGCATTATCTGCGTAGACAGCGGTTTTGAAATTGGCGTTGCGGGGGCGGCGGGGATGGACCTGCTTAAAACCCAGCCGCTCGCTAAAGTTACAACCGAACAAGAGGCAATGGAGCTGACGATTGCTTTTATCCAGCTTTATCGCGAACACGCCCGCTATATGGACCGGCCCTATAAATGGGTCGCCAAGGTTGGTCTGGACTGGGTGAAAGAGCGTGTCGTTAACGACCCCGCAGGGCGCGCCGCGCTGGTCGGGCGTTTCGAGGTTTCACAATCGGTTTACCGCAAGGACCCATGGGCCGAACAAGCGAAACCCGAGTTCGAAAAAAATAAATGGACACCTTTGGCGGACCTGACTCTGGAGGCAGCAGAATGAATAACTGGCTAGATATAGCCGCGCTAAACGACATCCCGAAACGAGGGGCGCGGGTCGTTAAAACATCCAAGGGATGCGTCGCGATTTTCCGAACTATCGAGGATCGTGTGTTCGCGATCAGCGACACGTGTCCGCACAAACAAGGACCGCTACACGACGGGATGGTGCATGGAAATGCCGTCACCTGCCCGTTGCATAATCTGGTGATAGACCTCGAAACCGGCCTGTCTGCGGATGGTTCTTCCCGCGTCGATACCTACGAAATCAAAGTCAGCGCGGGGCGTATTTTACTGGATACAACCCGTCTGACCGCCTAAAATTTACCAACCAAAAGGAGCCTTAGATGGCTGATCTAACCCCCACAGAATTTGTTACTAAAATGATTGATGCTGGCGCAGCCAAAGTCTTCATGTCCACGAAAGACACGCTGATCCGTTCTTACATGGCGGGTGCAATTCTGGCATTAGCCGCAGCTTTTGCTATCACCATCAACGTCAATACCGGTCAACCGTTGGCAGGTGCAGTGCTGTTTCCTGTCGGTTTTGTATTGCTCTACCTGCTTGGGTTTGATTTGCTGACAGGCGTGTTCACACTTGTCCCGATGGCCCTGATCGACAAGCGACCGGGTGTTACGGTACGAGGCATGTTGCGCAACTGGGGGCTGGTATTTGTCGGCAATTTTAGCGGCGCATTTACCGTGGCCGTCTTTATGGCAATTATTTTCACCTTTGGATTTACAACTGATCCAGATTTGGTCGGACAAAAGATCGCGATAATTGGTGAATCCCGTACCGTTGGCTACGCAGATCATGGTGCTGGCGGAATGCTGACTTTGTTTATTCGCGCAGTTCTGTGCAACTGGATGGTGTCAACAGGCGTTGCGGCTGCGTTCATGACTACACAGGTCACTGGCAAAATCCTCGCCATGTGGATGCCAATCATGTTGTTCTTCTATATGGGTTTCGAGCATTCTATCGTCAATATGTTCCTGTTCCCCTCGGGCTTGTTGCTGGGCGGCAGCTTCACAATCTCGGATTACTTGATCTGGAACGAAATCCCGACAGTATTGGGTAACTTAGTCGGCGGCATTACCTTCGTTGGCCTGACGCTCTATTCCACACATATCCGGACCGGTGCAAAACGTAATGCGGTGGTTACGGCTGAATAACGGCAAGCCCTGCTGTTGTTGGCGGGGCATTTCCCATGACAAATAATCTGACCATAACCATCGGCCAATGTTCCGAAGCAGGGCGCAAGGAGATCAATCAGGATTTCCACGGCGCCCTGATCCCTGTTCAACAGGCACTTTCACTGAAGGGTATATGGAAAGCGGCAAGCGGGCTGCGTTGAAAATCCCCTCGATTGATCTGCGACGTTTCATGATGGAGGACTGGATAGCGCGGCGAATAAACTGTGCGCATGTTATAAAGGCAGTGCCACAAATGCGGCAACGCAATTATGTCTATACCTTCTGGAAACTGTTGCAAGCATTTAGAAATGTCATCCTGTGAGCAAAGTAGAAATGTCATCATTTAACCTAACATTAGCGAAGCCAACCTGGGTGGAGACGTCAAGGATCGGAGCCCGGGTTGGCGTCGCGGGCTTTCCCGTTCGGCGCGTTTTCTGGCGTAGTAGGGCTCCATTTTCGAGGGGCGTCCCAGTGTGTGGCGGCCAGTTTTAGTATAGCGCGTTCCCTGTTTTCCAGCCCGGTGCTTCCGAGGCGCAGCTTTTTCCTGTTCTTCCTTGATAAATTCCAGCACCGC
>CAKZNY010000166.1 GCA_937132145.1 uncultured Paracoccaceae bacterium
TCGCGATAGTTTGCAACGCCAACTCGCCCTTAGGCTCTTTGTTACTCATAGCATCGACCTCTTACCCCAACTTTGGCTCATATTTTTACGAAGCCAAAATTCAATCATCATGGCGACCATTACAAACGTTAACGATAAATACACCGGATATTCCATGTTTGTGTGACGTGGGAAATAGTTAACAAACGCTGCCCCCCGCGCCTGATCAATGCTGTGAAACAACGGGTTCCAATCGAACCATGAAACCATAGTCGCCGTCATGTAGTTCGCAGGAATTATCTTGCCGCTGGTTATCATATTGGCACGCCGGTACATCATCGCAATCATCGGAATAAATTTCGGCGCGAACGGGGTCAGAACACCAAACATCAGGCCAATCGCTACACCGCTTGCCCACGCCATGAAGAACGGGAAAATGATGCCCACTGGATTATAAAACTCCAATCCACCCCTCAGGATATGGACTACGAGCAGGATTATCGAGAACGCCAGAAGTTGCATATACAGGCCCGAAAGAACGGATGACATAATATTCAGAAGCGAACTAATCGGTGTGTGTAAGGTAAGGCCGCCCAGCGGAGACGCCGCGCCCATAGCCGATTTTACGGCCTTGTTATGTGTCAAAAACAGAAAAATTCCGGTGAGCAGATAAATAACGAAATCGCCACGAATAGCGAAGGACCGCATCCCGAGAACCGTGAAAAGCACGAAAAAAATTGCCAGCATTATCAGGCTTTGCAGTATCTCAATACCCAGCCCAAGCGTAGCATTGCCGCTCGATTTTCGTGCACTCCTGACAATTGAATGAAACAACAGCTCCATAAACGACATGCTTGCGCCGAATAAAGTTTTGTTAACTCTGGTCTTAATTTCCATTACATTCCCTTGGTCTGCCTAAAAACACACCTTGCCCAAAACCTTCAATTACGTACATATAACTTTAACATTATCTGCGCAGTATATGCAAAAGGCTTTAACAAATGCCAAACACCAAAATAGTTTCTGAAATTCGCCGCCTGTCCATTCTTGCGGGCACCGAGATCATGAAAATTTATGAGCGCGACGATTTTGACGTGAAGTTGAAATCCGACAACAGCCCCGTAACAGCCGCCGACGAGGCTGCCGATGCGCTGATCTTCGCGGGCCTGCGCGCGGCCTTCCCCGACATCGAGATCGTTACCGAGGAACAGTCCGACAGCCACAATATTTCCGCTAACCGCTTCTTTATCGTTGATCCGCTAGATGGCACCAAAGAATTCATACATCGCCGCGGAGATTTTACCGTTAACATCGCGTTAATCGAAAATGGAAAACCTGTGCTAGGCGTCGTCTATGCCCCGGCGCGGCAACGTCTATTCTACACACTAGCCGATGGAAAAACGGTCGAGGAATTCGGCGTATTTGACCCAGATGTAGTTGGCGAAACCAAAGCCATCTCTGTCACCAAACCCGATAACGCTTCGTTAACCGTTGTCGCCTCAAAATCGCATCGCGATCAGGCTACGGATGATTACATCGCTAAATACAAGGTTAACGCCTTCCAAAGCGCCGGATCTTCGTTGAAATTCTGCCTGGTTGCGGCGGGTGAGGCAGACCTTTACCCACGCCTCGGTCGAACCATGGAATGGGACACCGCCGCAGGCCATGCCGTCCTACAAGGTGCGGGCGGGAAGGTTATCCGATTCGATGATCACACTCCGTTAACCTATGGCAAGCCAATATACGAAAACCCGTTTTTCATCGCCTACGCACCCGGCGTCGATCTGGTAAAAGGCTGAATGCCCGTACTGCTCGTCATTCCGGCACGCTACGCCTCCAGCCGGTTCCCCGGCAAAGCGCTGGCAGAATTACGCGGCGCAACCGGAGAGGCTCGCAGCCTGATTAGGCGCACATGGGAGGCGGCCCAACAGGTCAAAAGCGCGGATCGCATCGTGGTGGCAACTGACGACATTCGCATTAAAGACGCCGCCGAAGGGTTCGGGGCCGAGGTCATAATGACCTCCTCCAGCTGCCGAAACGGGACCGAACGCTGCGCCGAGGCCCTTGACCACTTTGAGGGATTCGACGTGGTGGTTAACCTGCAAGGCGATGCCCCGCTGACCCCGCCGTGGTTCATCGACGATGTGGTCGCCGCAATGCAAGACCCGGATATTGCCATGGCCACGCCAGTTTTACGCTGCGATGCAACCGCCTTAAACGGCTTTCAGGAAGACCGCGAAAACGGCCGCGTTGGCGGGACGACGGCGGTGTTTGATGCATCCGGCAAGGCCCTCTACTTTTCCAAAGAAGTGCTGCCATACACCGGTCGCCGGTTTGAACCGCACGAGGATGTTCCCGTATTCCACCACGTCGGAGTCTATGCCTACCGCGCCTCGGCGCTTCGGAAGTACCCCGACTGGAACGAGGGTAAACTGGAGCATTGGGAAGGGTTGGAGCAATTACGCTTCATGGAAAACAACGTGCCCGTCCAGTGCGTAGAAGTTGACGCCAAAGGTCGTGCGTTCTGGGAATTGAACAATCCGGTTGATGTCGCCCGCATCGAAAAAATCCTTCGCGACCAAGGGATGCCATGAAGGCCGCGCCCGTCAGCCTGATAATCGTCAGCCAGAAACGGCCGGAACACCTGCTGCGGTTGCTGCAAAGCTTGCGACATCAAACGCACGATAATTTCGAGGTTATCGTTGTCGCGGACATCGAGCCTTCACCTTTCGTTAACGACGTTAAATATATTCCCTTCACCAACGCCAACATCTCCGCTGCCAGAAACGCGGGGATTGCCATTGCGGCGGGCGAGGTCATTGCGTTTTGTGATGACGACGCCATCCCCGACCCCCCGTGGCTGGAACGCCTGATTTCACCCTTTGTTAACCCGAAAGTCGGCGCGACAACCGGTTTCAGCCGTGGCCGCAACGGGATCAGCCGCCAGTGGGGCGCGATGCGGTTCGATCTGGCGGGGCGTGACCACCCGTTTAATATTGATGAAACGCAACCGTCTGAAATTTTCGACCCTTCGCCAGATGCTCCCATCAAACTAATCGGTACAAACATGGCGTTCCGTAAATCCGCGCTATTTGAAATCAACGGATTTGACGAAAATTTTCGGTTTTTTCTGGACGAAACCGATGCTAAATTACGCCTTGATCAGGCGGGATGGAAAACCGCGATTGTCCCGCACGCACAGGTCCACCACCATTATGCAGCCAGCGAACGGCGCACCGAAAACCGGGTCCCGACAGACCTGTTTGAAATCGGCGCGAGCAAAGCCTATTTTTGCAAAACCCACATGAAAGGCGACAGCAACCCCGCGCTGCGGGATTTTACTAACGAACAGTTAATCCGCCTGACGGTTTTGGTGGAGCAGCACAAACTAAGGCGTCGCGATGTGACCCCGATAATGCAGACCCTCGGGAACGGCATGTCCGAGGGCCTGCTGCGGGAACCGAAATCCCCCGACCTCACAATCCTTCCCTCCGAATTCCGCCTCTTTGATACAAATAATTCCGAGCATGTCGTCCTGTGCGTCGGCCCACGCGATGCAAAATGGATGACCAAAACCGCCCGCAAAATGGTTAATGAGGGTAAATGCGTCAGTGTTATTCAACTTTCACCCTCGCCTCGATACTTTCAGGTGCGGTTCAAGGACGGATACTGGCTGCATCGCGGCGGAGTTTACGGCAAGTCCATACGCACCCAATCCTTAATACAATTCACCAGTTATCGACGACGGTTTGCCGCTGAAATTAACCGTATTTCAATGCTTTATCCGGTGGACACAGTATTAACCAATTCGTAACGTTAAG
>CAKZNY010000167.1 GCA_937132145.1 uncultured Paracoccaceae bacterium
AAACCAAACCCCTCCAGTTGGGCCGGGCCTCGCTTCGCTCGGCGGTCGGGTTTAGGTCAATAGGTCCTGATCCTAGCTTTCGGCGGCACTTACTATACCGGAGAAATCCGTGGCTTTTAGGGATGCGCCGCCAACAAGGCCGCCGTCGACATTTGAAACGGCGAAGATTTCTACCGCATTGCCTGGTTTCACAGAACCGCCGTATAGCAGACGGATGCCGTTTCCGATTTCATCGCCAAAACGGGTGACGAGTTTGGCGCGAAGGTAGTCATGCACCTCGGCCACCTCTTCCAGTGTTGGTGTGCGGCCTGTGCCGATGGCCCAGACGGGTTCGTAAGCCACGATGGTGTTGGCGGCGGTTGTCGCATCGGGGGTTGAGCCATCAAGCTGTCCGCCGATAACGTCCAGAGTTTCACCAGCGTCACGTTGCGCTTCGGTTTCCCCTACACAAACAATCGCTTGCAAACCTGCGCGCCAAGCAGCCAGCGTTTTCTTGTTCACCTCTGCATCGGTTTCACCGTGATCGGCACGACGCTCCGAGTGGCCCAGAATAACCGCGCCAGCGCCCGCATCCTTCAGCATCTCCGCCGAGGTGTCGCCCGTATGCGCGCCGGTTTCATTCCAGTGGCAATCCTGCCCGCCGATAATGATGTCGCCGGACACCGCAGCCATGGCTGCTATCAGCGTTGCCGGAGGGCAAATGATTATGTCGCAATTCGCGCCCGCAGTGCTGGCCTTCAGGGCCTTCAATTCAGCAATAGATGCCTTCAGGCCATTCATTTTCCAATTACCAGCGGCAACTTTACGACGCATATTCATACTCCTGTAGGGATTTTGTTATTACATATCTGCGAATTTAATGGATTCGCCGCAGCCACAAGCCTCGGTTACGTTCGGGTTCTTGAACGAGAATCCTGCCTCCAGCAGCGAGACTTTATAATCTATTTCGGTTCCAAACAGGAACATCTGCGCCATAGGAGCGATCATTACGCGCGCACCGTTGTACTCGATCACCTCGTCGTTTGGATCGACTTCTTCAACGTAATCCATGGTATATTCCATGCCTGCGCAGCCACCTTTTTTGATACCGATCCGCAGGCCTTTTTTGTCGCCATCACCCATCAGGCTGGAAATTTGTTTGGCAGCAGCGTCCGTCATGGTTACGGCTGGTTTTCCGGGAATTGCAAACATTAATTTTGCTCCTGTGCGGTGGAAGTAATGGCTTCTATTTTCGCTGTCAAATCGGCGTTCAAAGCATCAATTGCGGATGTTATGCTCGAATAATCAGCGGCCTCGGCAACCGGAATAGCGTCAATCTTGGCTTCTAGTGCGCGCAACACGTCGCTGAAATCAGCCAACTGTTGTGCTTGTTCGGCTTCCATTACGCTAATGGCCGTGGCCAAATTTTCGTTAGCCTCCATTAACGCTTTGTTAGTCATCGCCTGCTGTTCAGTTTGAACGGCCTGCTCAGTAAGGTGGGATTTGAGCACGCGCTCATTGTTAAGGTAAATCAGGCCACCGGCAACAACTGCCCCGACGATTGCCGAGACACTGATGCGGTAGACCAAATTGCCAATAACGCCTGCCATTACATGAAGCCCAATTCCAGACGCGCCTCGTCAGACATCATATCCATGCCCCATTGTGGTTCCCATACCAGCTCCACATTCACAGTTTTAACGCCTGCAATCGGCGAGATTGCATCGGCAACCCAGCCCGGCATCTCGCCCGCAACAGGGCAACCGGGGGCGGTTAGGGACATCTTAACTTCCACATGGGCTTCGTCGTTGATGTCGATCGTATAGATCAGCCCGAGGTCGTAAATGTTTACGGGAACCTCCGGGTCGTGGACCGTGCGACAGGCCTCGACAATGGTGTCATATAGGGGGTGGTCCGTCGTGGACGGCGCGATCATCGGTGTGCCCTCCATGGGCATTTCGGCGTTTGCATTCATGGCTTCTCAATCCTTTTCGGAATTCCTGACTAAACATATAGGGTATAAGAATGCTGACGTCTAGATGATGGCAGGGCTTGAAACTGCGGCAAATTTGAGGTTGAACGCGCGGTAGGCGTGAAATGTCAGGAAAATAAGTGAAAAACGTATCGTTCAAAATCAACCAGACGCAGGGAAAAGCCCGCACCGGCGTGCTGCATACACCGCGCGGGGACATCCGCACACCGGCGTTTATGCCAGTGGGGACTGCCGCAACCGTGAAAGCGATGATGCCCGGCAGCGTGGCGGCCACAGGTGCTGACATCCTTTTGGGTAATACATATCACCTGATGTTGCGCCCCACAGCCGAGCGGATCGAGCGCTTGGGTGGTCTTCACAAATTTATGAACTGGGATAAGCCGATTTTAACGGATTCGGGCGGATTTCAGGTGATGAGCCTCGCCGGATTGCGGAAATTGTCTGAAAACGGGGTGAAATTCAAATCCCATATCGATGGGTCCGAACATGATCTGACACCGGAACGCTCGATGGAGATCCAGCGGATGTTGGGCAGCGATATTGTTATGTGTTTTGACGAATGCACCCCGTATCCGGCGAAACCGGATGTCGTGGCTGATTCGATGCGTATGTCGATGAGGTGGGCGCAGCGCTCCAAGGATGCGTTTGGCGATCGGCCGGACCATGCGTTGTTTGGTATCCAGCAGGGCAGTACCATTCCCGAGATGCGCGAAGAAAGTTCCGAGGCGTTGAAATCCATCGGGTTTGACGGCTACGCCATTGGTGGTTTGGCCGTGGGCGAGGGGCAGGAGGCGATGTTCGATGTGCTCGATTACGCGCCTGGCATGTTGCCGACCGACAAGCCGCGTTACCTGATGGGCGTTGGAAAACCGGATGATATTGTCGGGGCCGTTCAGCGCGGTGTCGATATGTTCGACTGCGTTTTACCCTCAAGGTCCGGTCGCACAGGGCAGGCGTTAACGCGGATGGGGGCTATTAACTTGCGTAATGCACGCCACATAGACGACCCGCGCCCGCTGGACTGCGAGTGCACGTGCCCGACGTGCCAGAACTATTCCCGCGCCTATTTGCACCACGTACACAAATCCAAAGAGATCATCTCAAGCATGTTGTTAACATGGCATAATCTGCATTATTACCAAGAACTGATGCAGGGTTTGCGCGGGGCTATCGCCACCGGAACGCTGGATGATTTTGTGGCAGCTTTCCATGCGCGCCGTGAAATCGGGGATATCCCGCCGCGCTGACAAAGTGTTAACATATATGTGTGTATACTGGAACAAAAGCGGACTGAATTGAATATTTCCTCTTGAAACCCTGAACGCAGCACTCCAAGTTATAGCAGAACATTGTAGGTAGGTTTGCGCCGATAATCGGGCTGCCTGACCTTGTCAGTTATAAGGACTAAGTATGTCAGACTCAAACAGCGTTACCTATCCGGTTCTCCCGCTTCGGGATATTGTTGTTTTCCCTAACATGATCGTGCCGCTTTTTGTTGGCCGTGAAAAGTCTATCCGCGCGCTTGAAGAAGTGATGCAGGATGACAAGCAAATACTTCTTTCCAGCCAGAAAGACGCGAGCGAGGACGAGCCGACAGTCGATTCTATCAACGAGACCGGCGTTTTGGCGAATGTACTTCAACTGCTGAAATTACCTGATGGAACCGTGAAGGTTCTGGTTGAGGGCAAACAGCGCGTTCTGATTTCCCGCTTTCTGGATAATGACGATTATTTCGAGGCCGAAGCTATCCTGATCCAAGAGGATTTGGTTGAATCCGATTTGATAACAGCCCTTTCGCGTTCGGTCATCGAGACGTTTGAGCGTTATGCTCGGCTGAACAAAAACGTCCCCGAAGAAGCGTTGAGCGCCGTGCAGGATGCATCGGATGCGATTAAACTGGCGGATACCATCTCCGGACATCTTGGTGTGTCGATTTCCGAGAAACAGAACCTGCTGGAAATCAACGACGTCGCACAGCGGCTCGAGAAAATATTCGAGCTTATGCAAAGCGAACTGTCGGTTCTAAAGGTCGAGAAAAAGATCAAATCGCGTGTGAAAACGCAGATGGAACGCACCCAGCGCGAGTATTATCTGAATGAACAGATGAAGGCGATCCAGAAAGAGCTCGGCGACGGCGAAGAAGGCCAAAGCGAGATCGGCGAGCTGGAAGAGCGTATTGCCGGCGTCAAGCTGTCCAAAGAGGCCAAAGAGAAGGTCGATGGAGAGCTGAAGAAACTGAAAAACATGTCGCCAATGTCGGCAGAGGCGACCGTTATCCGCAATTACCTCGACTGGATGCTGTCCATTCCATGGGGCAAACGCAGCCGTGTCAAGAAAGACCTGAACATAGCGCAGGCGGTTCTGGATAAGGATCACTATGGCCTTGAAAAGGTTAAAGAACGCATCATTGAATATCTGGCCGTGCAGCAGCGTAGCCAGAAGATGAAAGGCCCGATCCTGTGTCTGGTTGGCCCTCCGGGGGTTGGTAAGACTTCGTTAGGGAAATCTGTGGCCAAGGCGACAGGGCGCGAGTTTATTCGCATCAGCCTTGGCGGTGTGCGCGACGAATCCGAAATTCGGGGCCATCGCCGTACCTACATCGGCTCGATGCCTGGTAAGATCATCCAGTCGATGAAAAAGGCCAAAACGATTAACCCGCTTATCCTGCTCGACGAGATCGACAAGATGGGGCAGGATTATCGCGGCGATCCGGCGAGCGCGATGCTCGAGGTGCTCGACCCTGAACAGAACAGCACGTTTATCGACCACTATATGGAGGTCGAATATGACCTCTCGCACGTGATGTTCATAACGACAGCCAACTCCTACAACATGCCGCGCCCGTTGCTGGACCGGATGGAGATCATCACGCTGGCAGGTTACACAGAGATCGAAAAAACCGAGATTGCCAAGCAGCATTTGCTTGAAAAGCAGATCAAGGGCCATGGTTTGAAAAAAGGCGAGTTCAGCCTTGGGGACGACGCGCTTTTGGACATCGTGCGGTATTACACCCGCGAGGCCGGTGTTCGTAACCTTGAGCGCGAGATTGCCAAGCTGTGCCGTAAAACAGTGACTGAAATTGTGATGGGTCGCGCGGAATCCGTGGCGATTACCAGCGAGAATATCGCGGAGTTCCTCGGGGTGCGTCGCTTCAAATTCGGTCTTGCCGAAGAGAAGGATCAAATTGGTGTTGTTACCGGCCTTGCGTGGACAGAAGTCGGCGGTGATCTGTTGCAGATCGAAGCGCTGCGTCTGCCGGGCAAGGGTCGCATGAAAACCACCGGTAAACTTGGCGATGTGATGAAGGAATCCATCGAGGCGGCCGCCAGTTACGTGCGCTCCAAAGCGACCATACTGGGCATCAAACCAACCGAGTTCGAAAAGATCGACATTCACGTCCACGTCCCCGAGGCCGCAACGCCGAAGGATGGGCCTAGTGCCGGTGTTGGCATGGTGACCTCGATCGTTTCGGTTCTGACACGCATTCCGGTGCGCCGTGATATCGCCATGACCGGCGAGGTGACATTACGCGGTAATGTTCTGCCAATCGGCGGTTTGAAGGAAAAACTGTTAGCGGCCCTTCGCGGTGGAATTACGACGGTTCTTATCCCTGCGGATAACGAAAAAGACCTGACTGAAATTCCTGACGTTATCACTGATGGCTTGAAAATAATTCCGGTTTCCAATGTGATGGAGGTGCTGAAACTGGCACTTGTCCGCATGCCCGAATCCATTGAGTGGGACGAGGAGGCCGAAGCCGCCAAGGCTGCCGCCGTTGCCTCAACCAAGGATACAGGCGATGGTGCTACGGCACATTAAGCGCTTAGTACGTCTCTAAAAACGGGCCGCAGATATCTGTCGGCCCGTTTTATTTTGCGCGGGTGGGGAAAATCAGAAAATTGCGGACAGAATTGCAAACTAGCACTTGCCGCCCTCGAAAATACGGTTTATCAGCCTCCCACGGAATGGGTGATTAGCTCAGTTGGTAGAGCGCTTCCTTTACACGGAAGATGTCGGGAGTTCGAGCCTCTCATCACCCACCATATTCCCCCTGAAATTGTTATTGTATTGAATACATTGACGCCCTAAATTTCACGCAGCTAATTTTTAGCCGGGATCAGGCCGCGTGAGTATTGATGCATTTGAAAACATCCGAAATATAGCCATAGAAAAAGGCGGGTTTTGTCGGGATCTAAGCAATAACTTTGTTAGCTATATTCCCGGTAACTCTATTTTAATAGTTAGGGGCTGTTGACGTTCAGCATTCACAAATGGTCTGATCTGTGATTCAAGGTTGCAAACAACAGGAGAGCAGCCTTGACCCGAAGAGTTTTGAACGACGCCCAGTGGGCAATCATCGAACCTTTCTGCCTTGGAAAGAAGAACGACCCCGGCCAGACGGGGCGCGACCCCCGTCTATTTATGGAAGCGGTTTTGTGGATTGTGCGCACAGGCGCGCAATGGCGGGAACTTCCGGGCGAATTTGGTAGATGGAACAGCGTGTTCAAGCGGTTTCGTCCCTTACGGTGAATGTTCCATTCACCTATCGGCAATGGGTGGGTGAAGGCGGATGCTTTTTATATAATGTTCAAGGCCTTATCGGCAGGTTCCGACCTGGAATACGCCATGATTGATGGCACCATCGTCAAAGTTCACCGCTCAGGTCAGGGCGCAAAAGGGGGACTCTTTTCCAGGCCATCGGACGCTCTCGTGGTGGAATAACCACAAAGATACTGGCCTTGACTGACGCGCTCGGCAACCTCGTTGATTTCTGCCTGATGCCGGGGCAAGCTCATGACCTGCGCGAAACCCGCTCTCTTTTGCAAAACTTGTCTGGCGGGTATCTGTTGGCGGATCGGGCATTTGATGCAGACTGGCTGCGCAATGATCTGCTGGAACGCGGCATCACCCCGGTTATACCGCCTAAATCCAATCGGAAATTCCCGGCTGAGTTCGACAAGGAAACCTACAAATGGCGGCATCTGGTTGAGAACTACTTCGGAAAGCTGAAGGAAAACAGGGGAATAGCCATGCGATCATGCAAAACCGATCAAAGCTTCACCGCATTTATCTCACTGGCAGCAACATTAATCGAACTTAAATGAACGTCAACAGCCCCTAGTAACCTTAACCAAAAACGGGAGTTAAAAATGTCTAATTTTATTATCATAT
>CAKZNY010000168.1 GCA_937132145.1 uncultured Paracoccaceae bacterium
TTGCTTTCCACTCGGCCACCAAATACCTGAACGGTCATTCCGATATAACGGGCGGCGTACTGACGAGCGCTAAAACCAACCCGCTTTGGGATGAACTAAAGGAAATTCGAACCCTTCAAGGCAGCGTCATGGCCGGATTCGAGGCATGGCTACTGATCCGCGGCCTGCGGACGCTATATTTGCGCTACGAGCGGGCCTCGGCAAGCGCCCTCGCCCTCGCCAAACATTTTCAGGGGCACAAGTTGATCGAGGCGGTCCTCTACCCCGGCCTGCCCTCGCACCCCGGCCACGAGATAGCCAAACGCCAGATGACCGGCGGTTTTGGTGGCATGATGTCGATTCTGATCAAAGGCGGGGCAGCGCAGGCACGGGATGTGTCGCGATTCACACAAGTGTTCCTGCCAGCGACCTCGCTGGGCGGTGTCGAAAGCCTGATTGAGCATCGAAAAGCGGTTGAAGGACCGCACTCCATCGTAGCCGACAACCTTATCCGTCTTTCCATCGGGATCGAGGACGTTAACGATTTGATAACAGACTTAGAGCAAGCATTAGAGCGGGCCGAATGATTAAAACTTTCCACCAAGACCCGCGCGATCCGTCCTTCGTGCAAAACCCCTATCCGTTTTACGACAGCCTGCGCGACGCTGGCCCGCTTTTCCATTGGCAAGATTACGGCTTTTTGTGCTCGGTTGAGCATAAAACCGTTAACGCCATTCTGCGGGACCGCCGTTTTGGTCGCGAAGCGCCCGAAGGATTTCAGCCTGTTCATCCCGCGCATCTAAAACCGTTTTATGATCTGGAAAAGCATTCCCTGCTGGAATTGGAACCCCCGACCCACACCCGCATACGCAGCCTGTTGGTGCGCGCGTTCACCAACAGACGCATTGCCGCGCTTGAACCCCAAATCGAGGCGTTAACCCACACGTTGATTGAGTATTTCCCCAAAGAAGAAGTCGATTTATTACCCGCGTTTTGCGAAAAGATACCCATCATTATTATCTCGCGCTTGTTGGGGGTGCCCGAGGAAATGGCCGACCAGATGCTGGTGTGGTCGCATGACATGGTGTCTATGTATCAAGTGCGCCGCGATCGGGCCGTGGAAGATGCTGCCGTTAAAGCAACGTTGGAATTTTCAGCCTTTATTCGCGAATATGTCGAAGCACGACGCAGCGCGCCTCGGGATGATCTTATAACCCATCTAATCGCCGCGAATGATGACGGCGAAAAGCTGTCGAGCGACGAGCTGGTCTCCACCTGCATATTACTGCTTAACGCGGGACACGAGGCAACTGTTCACGGGTTTTCCAATGCTATCAAAGCATTACTGGAAGAAAGCGCCACCCCCTCGCAGCATTTTTTAACGCCGGAAAGCACGGTGCAAATGGTTGAAGAAACCCTGCGGTTCGACCCGCCCTTGCATATGTTCACACGATACGCGATGCAGGATATCACCGCGTTCGGGCATGATTTCAAGACCGGTGACGTGATTGGTTTGATATTGGCGGGTGCAAACCATGACCCGACTAAATTTGAATGCCCGGCAAAACTGGATGTCGCGCGCGGTGGAATTGGCAATCTCTCATTTGGGGCAGGCTTGCATTTTTGTATCGGAACCCCGCTGGCAAAGTTGGAAATGTCCGTCGCTCTGCCAATTTTATTCGCGAAATACCCCGATATGAAACTGGTCGCGCCGCCTGTTTATGCCGACCGTTACCATTTTCGTGGCCTCGAGACCCTGCGCGTTAACCTTGGAGTAAAGAATGACGGATAAACAAGCCGCAAGACCATTGCCGTTGGCGGAATCTGACGCATTGGTTAACGACGAAAAGGCTGGCTTGGCGCGATTGATGGAGATCATGCGGCGCCTCCGCGATCCTGAAACGGGCTGCCCGTGGGATATTGAACAGGATTTCGCCTCGATCGCGCCGTACACAATCGAGGAGGCATACGAGGTTGCCGATGCTATCGAGCGGGGCGCGATGGGCGAGTTGCAGGATGAATTGGGCGATTTGTTGTTACAAGTTGTTTACCACTCCCAAATGGCGCAAGAGGCGGGGTTGTTCGGGTTTGAGGACGTCGTGAACGCGATTTCCGCGAAAATGTATCGGCGTCACCCACATGTTTTCGGGGATGAAAGTCGGGATAAATCGGCGGCGCAGCAGGTGAGCGATTGGGAACAGATAAAAGCGCAGGAACGTGGCGATAAACCCGAAACGACTAGCGCCTTGGACGGGGTTGCGGCAGGGCTGCCTGCATTAACGCGGGCGGTCAAGTTGCAGAATCGGGCGGCGCGGGTCGGGTTTGATTGGCCCGAAACCTCGATGGTTCTGGACAAGATTATTGAAGAAGCGGGCGAATTGGTCGAGGCGAGAGATAGCTTAAGCAAAGAAGACATCGCCGAGGAGTTCGGGGATTTACTGTTCGTTATGGCCAACTTGGCGCGACATCTCGACATCGAACCCGAGACTATATTGCGGTCGGCAAACGCTAAATTCACGCGTAGATTCAATGGTGTAGAAGATCTTTTGAAAGCACGCGGAAAGACCCCGGAACAATCTGATCTGGCGGAGATGGATGCCCTTTGGAACGAAGTGAAGCGGCAAGAAAAAATATCCTGATTTTTTTAGTCACCTATTGACCTGACAATTTTAGTCAGGTAATTCGGCGTGGCAACTACAAACTTGGAGATAATGATGCTTAAACAAATTACCGCTATACTGACCGCTACAGTAATCGCCGCTCCGGTGCTCGCCGAGGTTAACATTTACTCGTCGCGCGAACCGCAACTTATTAACCCTATTCTGGAGGCTTTCACCGCCGAAACCGGCATTAAAACCAACATTGTTTTCATCAAGGATGGGCTGATTGAACGCCTGAAAGCCGAGGGGCGACGCTCGCCTGCGGATTTGGTGCTGACAACGGATATTTCGAACCTGAATGCAATCGTCGAGGCCGGTGTTACGCAGGCTGTGACCTCGGACGTTATCAACGCGAACATTCCAGCGACCTTCCGCGACCCGGACGGCAACTGGTTTGGCCTGACATCGCGGGCCCGCGTGATTTACGCCTCCGTCGAGCGCGTGGCCGAGGGCGAAGTGACCACGTATGAGGATCTGGTTGATCCGAAATGGAAAGGGCGGATTTGCACACGATCTGGTTCGCACAACTATAATATCGGTCTACTCTCGGCCTTTATCGCCCACTACGGCGAGGAAGCTGCGGAAAAATGGTTAACGGGGCTGAAGGCCAATCTGGCCCGCAAACCGCAGGGTAATGACCGCGCCCAGATCAAGGCGATTTGGGCTGGTGTTTGCGATATTGCCATCGGAAACACCTACTATATGGGGGCAATGCTGCAAAACGAGGAACAGCAGGCATGGGCAAACAGTGTGACCATCCAGTTCCCGATTTTGGGCGACAGTGGCGTTCACGTTAACCTTTCGGGCATGGCGATGACACAATCCTCGCGCAACGAGGCGGACACGCTACGCTTGATGGAGTTCCTGACGTCCGAAGCCGCGCAGACGTTATATGCAGAGTTGAACTTCGAATATCCGCTGCTGGAAACCGCCCAGCCAAGTGAACTGGTTCAAAGTTGGGGTGATTTCACGGCGGATTCGATGCCGCTTGTGGATATCGCAAAACTGCGCTCCATCGCATTGAAGATTGTCGATCGGGTTAACTTTAACGAATAGTTAAGCCGGATACATCGCATCCCTACCCCGATCCAGATAAGCCATAAGCACCTGATCCTTTGTGATCAAATCGCGCATGCCGATCTGGGTCGGTTTTTTTTGCAATCACACGCAAGGTCGGGAATA
>CAKZNY010000169.1 GCA_937132145.1 uncultured Paracoccaceae bacterium
TATCTCTGTGCGATTGTTGCAGGTCGAAGATACCGATGCGGTTCTGAATTTCGAACGGGAAAATCGGGATTGGTTCGAGAGATGGGTGCCCCCACGCCCTGACAAATACTTTACCCACGAAACACTTTTGAAAATCAACACCGATCTGGTTAACGAGGCGCGCGCTTGTACGGCGTATATGCACCTGATTTTGGATGCCGACGATCAGATCATCGGGCGCATTAACCTATCGAATATTCAACGTGAAAACACCGCGTCGGCAGACATCGGGTATCGCATAGCGCAAACGAGAGTCGGACGCGGAGTGGCCAGCCATGCGGTCAAGCTGATTGAAGGAATGGCTAGGAATGAATATGGGTTTGGCACGCTCTACGGGTCATGCCTTGCAAGTAATTCGGCATCCTGTAGGGTTCTCGTAAACCAAGGTTTTACAAAAGACTCCGAAACGAACGTCATATGGAACGACACTCAAGTTGCAATGTTTCGATACCGTAAATCGCTACCGTAGGGTGTGCGGTCCCCGCGCACCACTCCAACATCACCCCAACGCGCCTACCTCGGTCAACTTCGCCTCCAACCCGTCGTAATCCTGACCGTCAAACCAATGCACCTGCCAGCCGCAGGCATCGGCGGCTTCGATGTTTTCGGCTGAGTCGTCGATCAACAGCATCTCGTCCGGCTCCACGGATAACTCGTCCGACACCATATCGAAAAAACCCTCGTCCGGTTTTGTTACTCCCATAAGGCCCGATGCAAATATCCGGTCCATGCGGTCGGCAAAACCCAGATCCTCGGCGATGAACTGGGTGCGCATGGCCTCATTATTGGTGCCCATAACGTTTCGCAAATTGGAGCGCTTCGAGGCGGCCAGCAAGCCCATGATCCGGTCGTCGAGGCTATATTCGTTCTGGAACCAGTATTCGATCAAGTTCATCAGGTTACCGTGATATCCGACAGTGCCGGCCCAATCGGTCACAACCTCGATCAGGCTGATTTCGCCGATCAAGACTTCGGAAAATTTATCGTTGAAAAGAATCTCGTTAAAGGTTTCCGCGGACTGGCCGAATTCCATTTCGAAGCCCTCGTTCCATGTGGATTTCCTTTCCGAAAAGCTCCGGTTCAGAACCCCGTCAAAATCCCAGACGATGGTATCGACTGTGGTTGGATTGAACATATATATTTCCTTGCATTCACGGTACAGCGGCCCACAATATAGATTGGGCAGAATACTGCAACGCCTGACGCATTAATGCTTTTGATAGCCGCTATTTACTGATATCGGTGACTTCATCCGACCCTTAGCATCTGAGAGTATCAATATGCCGATCATCACCTCCATCGCTGATCTAAAAAAACTGGCCAAACGGCGGGTTCCCAAAATGTTTTACGAGTACTGCGAAAGCGGCTCGTGGACGGAACAAACATTCCGCGAGAACACCTCGGATTTCGCGGAAATTCACCTGCGCCAGAAGGTTGCGGTCGATATGACGGACCGCTCGACCGCCAGCACGATGGTCGGGCAGGATGTGGCGATGCCCGTGGCGCTGGCCCCTATCGGGTTGTGCGGCATGCAATCGGCGGACGGCGAGATTAAGGCGGCCCGCGCGGCCGAGGATTTCGGCGTGCCGTTCATCCTTTCCACCATGTCGATTTGCTCGATCGAGGATGTGAAGGCGGCGACAACCAAGCCATTCTGGTTCCAGCTTTATGTGATGCGGGACCATGACTACATCAACGATCTGATTGATCGGGCGAAGGCGGCGGGATGTTCGGCGCTGGTGCTGACGCTGGATTTGCAACTGCTGGGACAACGGCATAACGACATTCGCAACGGGCTGGGCGCGCCGCCCAAGCTGACGCTCAAGAATATTATCAACATGGCCACCAAACCACGTTGGGCGTTGGGGATGCTGGGCACAAAGAAGCACGAGCTGCGGAATATTGTCGGTCATGTGAAAAACGTCGAAAACATGGGGACGCTGTCGGAATGGACAGGCAAGCAGTTCGAGCAGAAGCTGACGTGGGAGCATGTGGCATGGATCAAGGAACGCTGGGGCGGGCCGTTGATTATCAAAGGTATTCTGGACGTTGATGATGCAAAACTGGCGGTGAAATCCGGCGCGGATGCGATTGTGGTGTCTAACCACGGCGGGCGGCAGTTAGATGGTGCTATGTCGGCAATCCGTATGCTGCCGGATATTATTGACGCCGTGGGCGACCAGATCGAGGTACACTTCGACAGCGGTATTCGTTCCGGCCAAGACGTTTTGAAAGCGTTGGCGATGGGGGCCAAGGGCGTCTACATCGGACGCGCGTATGTTTATGGTCTGGGCGCGATGGGCCAAGCCGGCGTGACCCGCGCGCTGGAGATTATCCACATGGAGCTAGACAAAACCATGGCGCTCTGCGGTCGCCGTAATGTGACGGAACTGAACCGCGAGAACCTGTTGATCCCCGAGGATTTCCGCGGACGGTTCGAGAAACCATAAACAATCTGGCACACCCGCCGAGCGCAGCGAGGCTTGGCCCAACGGGAAAGTGTCTTTTGCTTGCAAAAGATATCTTGACGGGCGGGAGGCTTTCCGGTTTTGCCAACCATCAAACCAGCGCTCCCGCCCTTCGGTTGGGCCAAGCCTCGCTTCGCTCGGCGGTTGGTGGTCACGTATACGTGCGCGAGTGGTTGAACGCAGGTTGTGGGCGGCTGCGAACATCGTCTAACACCAACATACATTCTGTGGATTGCGCTGGC
>CAKZNY010000170.1 GCA_937132145.1 uncultured Paracoccaceae bacterium
GGATTCATGAATTATTTACGGAATTCAACAATTGAACGTTGTCTTGAATTTGTAAATTGGTGATGACTTCGGATGTTGAAACCCTAGGTTCGCCTATTCGCTTGAATGCCCAATCAATAAGATCAGAGGAACGGTAAAGTGACCGATTTCCGAAACGTAAATAGATTGGACCGCCTCCAGTCGATGCAAGTTTCTGCAGTGTCGATTTCGCGATCGGCAAGCTGTGTGGCGAAAG
This sequence comes from uncultured Paracoccaceae bacterium, assembly GCA_937132145.1. Classification (GTDB taxonomy): domain Bacteria; phylum Pseudomonadota; class Alphaproteobacteria; order Rhodobacterales; family Rhodobacteraceae; genus NORP23. The sequence goes on from CAKZNY010000170.1 coordinate 236, forward strand.
ATTCTCTCATGCCTCAGGATACAATTCCATCATCCCGGTGAAAATCCCTTAGTTTTGCCGAGGCCTCTTTTTACACGTCTTTAGATATTTTCAAACCCGCTCTACGCTGAAATTAAATCGGGTTGCTCCAGTTCAACACAGGGAACCCAAATTTTGAATGTTGTTCCCGAGTTGACTTTGCTGGTTGCGTAAATTTTCCCGCCACCGCGGAAAATAATTTTTTGGCTTATCGACAGGCCAAGCCCGGTGCCTTCACTGCTTTTGGTGGTGAAAAACGGATCAAAAACGCTATCCAGTACCTGCTGGTCCATGCCGATTCCGGTATCGGAAACGGTGATCTCCACGCCTTTGGTGGCACCATCTGATTTATCCACCGTCGTAATATGCAAATTTCCGCCGTCTGGCATCGCGTGAATGGCATTTACAATCAGATTGACGACAACCTGCTGCAATTCGGTGCGGTTCATCGCAACCAAACCGACATCTCCCAGATCGAGTTTGAGTTTGATTTTTACCTTGCCCAGCAAATGTTGCACCAAGGGTATGCTGTCATTGATAACATCATTGGGGGAATGAGAGCTTACGGTGCCGGCAAATTCTTCGGGCCGGGCAAATTGCAACAGTTTGTTGATTAGCGTATTGATACGATGCACCTGTTCATACACCAGTGAAAACTCGGTTTTCAGCGGGTCGGCAAGGTCGCCCAGAGCTTCATAGATCACATCGACATTGCCTTGAATCACCGCCACAGGGTTGTTGATTTCATGGGCAACACTGGCGGTGATTTCACCAATCGCCGCCAGTTTCTCGGAAATCACCAGTTGCTTGGTGGTCACTTCCAACTGGTCGTTGGCTTCTTGCAGCTCGTGAGTGCGCGATTTTACACGAATTTCCAGCTCGTCAGCCCATTCACGCAAGCGTTGGTCGCGCTCCTGCACCTGTGCCAGAACCGTATCGAGATGCGCGGACACCAGGGAAATCTCGTTATGGGTATCGGCTAGCCCTGTGCGGGCGGACAGATCACCAGCCTCGACTTTGGAAATGGTTTCAACGATATTTTCAAGCGGCTTGAACACCCCGCGTGCCAGTCGTAAAAACAGCGGCACCGACAGGGCCAGCAGTAAGATAAAACCACCGGAAATCAGCCAAAAGGCCCTAGCCTTGGCCGCGCGATAAGGGCTGTCCAGAAAGCCTACATAAAGCATACCGACCCGATTGCCAAAACTGTCCAGAAGCGGTTCATAAGCCGAGATATACCAGTCATTTACCACAAAAGCCCGGTCCAGCCAGATGCGGCCCTCGTCCAGCACCGCGGCGCGCACCTCTATGGAAACCCGCGTGCCCAGGGCGCGGACATTTTCAAACAGCCGGACATTGGTCGAAATTCGCACATCTTCCAAAAATAATGTGGTGGTGCCGCGACTGCCCTCGGTCAGGCTGGCCTCGGGGTAGACCAGAGCATTGATGGTATCGATAAAGGCAAGGTTCCGGTTCAACAGCACGCCGGCCACCAGAATGCCGCCGGTGGTCGGGACGGCGGCGGCTGTATGCACAACCATGCCACGGGTTTCGTTGCTGCGCGTTGTGGGCAGCTCGGCTTTTGTGGGCACCAGCGGGATATGGGCCCGTTCCGCAAGCGCAGTCGAAATTTCGGTCAGATCCTGATGGGTGAAAATATCTATTTCGGTGCCACCCGTGCCGCCAAGCGCCGCTTGGACGACTGGCCAGCGGGCCGGATTTTCGGGCACGGCCCCACCGGTGGACGTAATTACCGCGCCATCCGGTGCGATATAATAAAGAAAATCAAAGCCGCGGGCCTGTCTCTGGGTCTCTATCAACGCGGGCAGGGCACCATCGTTATACGCTTGTAGAAACGCCGCCGAGGCCCCGAATGCCTGCACATTCTCAAAGGCGCGTTCTTTCAGACCGGCCAGATATTGATGGGCGATGGTTAGTTCGCCATTTACTTTGGCGATCAGCAGATTGTCAAAGCGCGCGGACCAGTTATAGATTACCACACCGCCAAACAGCGGCATGACCAGCAGCATTGGCAGCAACGCGATCATCAGTAACCGTGTGCGAACGGATTTATGCCATGGAATACTTTGCGATTTTATCGGCTTACGCATCCCACATTGCGCATTTCCGGTCTATTGTCTTGCGCGAAACCCCAAGCCTTCGCGCTGCTTCTGCACGGTTGCCGTTGCAATCTTTCAGGACATTGAGAATATGGCGACGCTCGACCGCAGCAAGTGAATCCACTGCCATCGAGTCATTTTGGGTTTCGTCGCTGAATTCGGGTGGGAATTCTCCGACAATCAACGACCGCTCGATCAGGTTGCGCAACTCGCGCACATTGCCCGGCCAGTCATAGCTGGAAAGCTTTAGCAAAACCCCTTCGGTAAGCGGCAGCGGTTGTACGCCCAGCTCGTCCGATATGCGTTGCATGAACATGTTGCTCAACTCTATGAGGTCACCCTTGCGCTCGATCAGGCGGGGCATCTGGATGTTGATCACATTGATGCGATGATAAAGATCGGCGCGGAAACGCCCCTCGGCCACGGCCTTTTCCAGGTCGGCATTGGTGGCGAACATAAATCGCAGGTTAAGCGGCACTTCGCGAAGCGAGCCGATGGGGCGGATGCGCATTTCCTCGATCACCCGCAAAAGCATCCCCTGCACCTTAAGCGGCAGATCAATAATTTCGTCCAGAAACAGGGTGCCGCCACGGGCATAGACAAGCAGCCCGTCTTGCTGGATATCCCCCTCGACCGGGTCATGCCGGATATAGCCAAACAGCTCGTTGGCGATGGCTTCGGGGGAAATGGCTGCGCAATTAACCGGCACGAAAGGGTGTTCGGCGCGGTCAGACATGCTGTGCAACGTGCGCGCCACCACTTCTTTGCCAGTGCCGCTGGCGCCGGTGAACAACACCGATGTCGGCAGCGGTGCGATGCGCTCCAAAGTATTGCGAATGGAGGTGATTTCGTCGGAACGCCCCAAAAGGCGACCATGCGCACAGAGCTTTTCAGAGGCCAGTTCGTATTTCAGCAGATAATTTTCACGCCGTAACTCTTGTCGGTCAAAGCAAAGGGACACCGCGTTTAGAATTTGATTGGAGCGGAAGGGCTTCAGCACAAAATCCGCCACTCCGGCACGCAATGCCGTGATCGCGGTTTCAAGGTCGGCAAAGGCGGTGATCAGAATCGCTTCGGCAAAAAATCCTAACTTACGCTGCTCTTTCAGCCAGTCCAGACCGGTTTTGCCCGGCATGATATTATCGAGGATAACAATGTCAAAATGGTTCCGGTCGAGCAGGTTTGAGGCCTCCTCGACGCTGCCCGCGCTTTCCACCCGCAAACAGCGCGGCGCAAGAATTTTGGTCAAAAAGTTGCGCATTCCTACTTCGTCATCAACAATCAGCACCGAAGAAAGCGCTAAGCCGGCGCCAAAATCGGCACCGACTTTTTGTGGAGTGGCGGGTTGCGTTAGCGGCTTGACGATCATGTTATGCTGCTCCCGAGCCGATAACTATTCCGCCGACGTTTTATCGACATTTTCCTTTTTCACATCTTCATACCACAGATCATGATGCTCTTTTGCCCATTGCTCGTCAACCGTGCCCTTGGTCATTGACTCCAGCGCCCCTTCCATGCCGACGCTGCCCAGATAGATATGGGCAACGATAATGGAGATAAAGACGAATGCGATGATCGAATGCACTATCTGCGAAAACTGCATTTCTTCTTGCGGGGCCAGCAGGGTGTTCAATTCACCAAAGCCCAGAATCTGCGGGATGCGCAAATAGTTCAGGGCTTCGAATATCGGGCCAAACATAGTGAACTGGAACGGGAACAACATCGAAAGGCCGGTAACGGAAATCAGTGTGCCGAGGATTATCACCGTCCAGAATATGATTTTCTCGCCGGCGTTGAATTTTCCGGCTGACGGGTGCACGCCTTCGCTGAACAGGCCACCGCCTTTAAGCATCCAGGCAATGTCGGTTTTTTCGGGCAGGTTTTTCCAGGCCCACAGGAAGAAGCTGGCGATAACGCCGAGCATGAATGGCCAAGCCATATAGAAATGCACAAATTTTCCGGCGATGGCGATCGGGGTATACACCTCTTGGCCAAAAATCGGAATCAGTGCCACGCGGCCAAAAAGCAGGCTTAAACCGGTGAACGCCAGCAAGACAAAAGGAATGGCCATGGTCCAGTGGGCTATCCGTTCGATCAGTTTGAAACGCAGGATGCTGACGCCGGTTTTTTCGCCTTCGATGAGGATTTTACCCCGGATCAGGTAAAATAACAGAAGCGCGCCCAGCATTGCGAGCAGCATGTATCCGCCATAGCTGCGTATCGGTCCGGCCCGCCATTCCAGCCAGCGCATGCCGCCATCCTGAATGACAACACCGCCCACAGGGGCTTTGTTTGTTGAAATAATATCGGCACTGCCATAGCGAAAGGCGCGCCAAAACTCGGGGTCGGCCACTCCGCCCAAAGTACCAAGCTGGCCCGTCAGTGGGGCGGCGCGGCGCGGATCACCGGTCGCATCGCTGCGGAACTGGTCGTCAATCACCTCACCGCGTTGGCGGGCGAGAATATCTTCCAGTGTCTGGGCACCGCCGGTTTGGGCGCGCGGGTCCGGGTTGTCCTGGGTGAATCCCGGGGCGCTGGAAAAAACCAGCCAAAGGGCCGTCAATATGAGGGCCGAAAATTTATGCGCGAACATGCGGGTGCTCCTTGTATACGTCAATCGGCACAGAGGGAAATTCCCCCTGTGCCGTTTTTTGGTTGCAGTCGGCAGTATTAACCGCCGGCTTTTTGGCCATATGCAGTGCCCCAGCCCCATGCGCCAGAGCCAAAGCCGCGTGATACTACACGCTCGCGGTAGATGGCGGAAACAATGTCTCCGTCACCGGCCAACAGGGCTTTGGTTGCGCACATTTCGGCACAGATCGGCAACTTGCCTTCCGCAATACGGTTACGACCGTATTTCTGGAATTCCGCGGCGGAGTGGTCCTCTTCGGGCCCCCCTGCGCAGAATGTGCATTTGTCCATCTTGCCGCGAGACCCGAAATTGCCGGCCTGCGGAAACTGCGGCGCGCCGAACGGGCAGGCATACAGACAATATCCGCACCCGATACACAGGTCTTTGGAGTGTAGGACAATGCCGTCTTCTGTCTGGTAAAAACAGTCAGTCGGGCAAACGGCCATACACGGCGCATCCGAGCAGTGCATACAAGCGATCGAGATTGACCGCTCGCCGGGGGTGCCGTCACCGATGGTGACGACCTGACGCCGGTTGATGCCCCAAGGCACCTCATGCTCGTTTTTACAGGCAGTTACGCAGGCATTACATTCAATGCAGCGTTCCGCATCACAGAGAAACTTTACTCTTGCCATTTCTCAATTCTCCTTATGCTACAGTGATTTTGCAGAGAGTCACTTTTGTCTCCTGCATTTGGGTGACGCTGTCATAACCATAGGTCATGGCGGTATTGGCACTTTCGCCAAGCACAAAGGGAGCCGCACCTTCGGGGTATTTATCCCGCAGGTCCTTGCCCTGGAAATGCCCGCCAAAATGGAACGGCAAGAAGGCAACGCCTTCGCCGACCCGTTGGGTGACCATGGCCGCAACTTTGATTCTGCCGCCTTCAGGCCCTTCGACCCAAACCTGCTGACCATCACGAATGCCGATGTTATTGGCATCCCGAGTGTTGATCTCGACAAACATCTCTTGTTGCAGTTCCGCCAACCAAGGGTTGGAGCGGCTTTCGTCGCCACCACCCTCGTATTCCACCAGACGACCCGAGGTCAGGATCATTGGATAATCCTTGCTGAAGTCGTTTTTCTGGATCGACTCATACATGGTTGGCAGGCGGTAAGCCTGTTTATCCGCATATGTTGGATAGTCGACCACAAGATCGCGGCGGTTGGTGTAAAGCGGCTCGCGGTGGATTGGCACTGGATCCGGGAAGGTCCAGACGACCGCACGGGCCTTGGCATTACCAAATGGTGCACATTCATGGGCAATTGCCACACGCTGGATACCACCCGAAAGGTCGGTTTTCCAGTTGGAGCTGTCGCCCGCGCCTGCGGCCATTGTTGCCAATTCGGCTTCCGTCAACTCACTATCCCAGCCGAGTTCTTTCAGCATGGCGAGGGTGAATTCAGGGTAACCGTCCTGAATGTCGGAGTCTTTCGAGTAGACCCCCTCGGCCAGCAGGTTCACACCGTCACGTTCAACGCCAAAACGGGCGCGGAAGGTCAGGCCGCCTTTTGATACGGGTTTAGACATATCATAAAGCAATGGAGTACCTGGGTGCTTGTCCTCTGGATTGCCCCAGCATGGCCATGGCAGGCCGTAATATTCGCCATCTGCCGGGCCACCAATGGCCTGCAAAGTGGTTTTGTCGAATGTATGCTGGTTGGCCATGTGCATCTTGATGCGTTCAGGTGATTGCCCTGTATAGCCAATGGTCCACATGCCGCCGTTATACTCGCGGGTGATGTCCTCGATATTCGGCTCATCCTCAGCGTCCATGCCGATTTTGCGGAACAGACGATCGGCAAAACCGAACTTCTTGGCAAACTTCGCCATGATGATATGGTCAGGCAGACTTTCGAAAACCGGATCCATTACCTTGTCACGCCACTGCAACGAGCGGTTAGACGCTGTTACCGAACCGCGAGTCTCGTATTGAGTTGAGGCTGGCAGCAGGTAAACACCATCGGTCCGGTCATGCAAAACCGCAGAAACCGTTGGATACGGGTCAATTACGACCAGCAAATCCAGCTTTTCCATCGCAGCTTTCATTTCAACGCCACGCGTTTGGCTGTTTGGCGCGTGGCCCCACAGAACCATCGCACGGACGTTATCCGGCTGATCAATGTTTTCCTTGTCTTCCAACACGCCGTCAATCCAGCGCGATACAGGAATACCCTTCAGGTTCATCAAAGATTTTTCAGACCCGTCAGCGGATTTCAGAGTGTCAAACCGCCCCTTGAGCCAGTCGAGATCTTCATCCCAAACCCGTGCCCAATGTGCCCAAGCACCAGCGGACAGGCCATAGTAACCTGGCAGAGAGTGCGAAAGGATGCACATATCTGTCGCGCCCTGAACATTGTCGTGGCCGCGGAAGATATTTGTGCCGCCGCCTGCAAGGCCCATGTTGCCAAGAGCAAGCTGAAGGATGCAATAAGCGCGGGTGTTGTTGTTACCCGTGGTGTGCTGTGTGCCACCCATGCACCAGATCAACGTACCTGGACGGTTGTTGGCCAAGGTGCGTGCAACACGCTCCATCTGGGAGCCGGGAACACCTGTCACCCGTTCGACTTCTGCGGGATCCCATTTTTTTACCTCGGCGCGGATTTCGTCCATGCCGTAAACACGGGTGCGGATGAATTCTTTGTCTTCCCAAGCATTTTCGAAGATGTGCCACAAGAAGCCCCAGATCAGTGCAACATCCGAACCCGGACGAATACGAACGTATTCATCTGCATGGGCTGCGGTGCGGGTAAAGCGTGGATCACAAACAATAAGCTGAGCGTTGTTTTGCTCCTTGGCTTTTAGCAGGTGAAGCAGCGAAACAGGGTGCGCCTCGGCAGGGTTACCACCAATAACCAACATCACTTTGGAATTGTGAATGTCGTTATAGGAGTTGGTCATGGCGCCGTAGCCCCATGTGTTGGCCACACCGGCCACCGTGGTCGAGTGACAAATCCGTGCCTGATGGTCTACGTTGTTGCTGCCCCAATAGGCGGCAAATTTGCGGAACAGATAGGCTTGTTCGTTGTTGAACTTGGCCGAGCCAAGCCAGTAAACTGAATCAGGGCCGCTTTCGTCGCGAATAACACCCATCTGGTCGCCGATTTCATCAATCGCTGTCTCCCAGGAAATGCGTTTCCATTCGCCGTTTACTTTTTTCATCGGGTATTTCAGGCGGCGTTCACCGTGTGCGGCGTCGCGGGCTGATGCCCCTTTGGCACAATGGGCGCCAAGGTTGAACGGGCTGTCAAAACCGGGTTCTTGCCCGATCCATACACCGTTATCCACTTCGGCCAGCACTGTGCAGCCGACGGAACAGTTGCAGCATACCGATTTAACGATTTTAACGGCGCTATCAACCGCATCTGCGGTTTGGGCCTGCACAACCGTGCCGGCAAAGGTACTGATCGAGGCCAGGCCACCAACGGCCAGACCTGAGTTGCGCAAAAAGCTGCGCCGGTTTACCGAAGTTTCGGCAATATTTGACAAGAGGCTTGTCCGCTGGGGGCGTCTCGCTACCCCGTTGGTTTTTTTCCTCAGCATTTTCTTCTCCCTGTATTGGGTTTTGGATATTCAGTTCCAGCCGTCGGGCGTCTCGCAACCATTGGCCTTCTTGGTATATCCCTTAAAACTTAGCCGTTTCGAAATAGGCCCTCGTATGCGCAGTGTCGCGCAGCCCGCTTCCGGTGCTTTCAAGATCTGCCGCTTGCACAGCAGTGCCGCTGGCAGCCACTACGGCCACGGCAGGTGCGGCAACTGCCGCAAGTTTGAGAAAGTTGCGGCGACTGTTCTCTGTGCCTTCTTCTTTCGTACCCATCTGGTATCCTTCCTGTTTTGGCCGAGGCAAGTCATTGCCCTAAGCCGGTTAAACGGGGTTCAGCCCGCATCCATCCGAAACGCTTCGCGCTCGATCTCCATGAAAGCCTTGCCGGTGCTGCCCACAGGAGCATAAAACACCGAAGATTTTGCGACTTCCAAATCTGAAAAAAAGTGGCCCGCCCAAGAGCCGATATGCTTGTTGAAAAATGTCGCCTGCTGCTCCAGCGAGACGGCCTCGCCAAAACGGCCGGTGATCATCCCGCCCATCATTTCCAGCAGGCTGGCGATATTGTCTTCCGGCTCATAAACATTCGGAGCGCGGTTGATGCGCAGCCCCGCCATGTCCTTGCGCAGCATCGCCAGTGGTTTTTCATTCAAAAATCCGGTCAGGTAAAAGCTGGTATAGGGCAGCAGCTCTCCGCGGCCCAAGCCGATAAACAGTGCCATGAATTCACTTTCAACCGCTTTTGCCGTGGTGGCTTTTGCCACCCGCGCCATCGCGTTGATCGATTCGCCCATGGCGCTGTCATCGCCTGTCAGAGCGGCAGTTTTGTTAAGCATATTCTTATCCGGAGGCCCCGCCAGAAGCAGGCCTAGAAAGCTATACATATCGGCGCGCAGCCGATCTTCCTGATTGATGTCGATATCTGGTGCAGTGGCGTTCATGTCATTTCCGTTTCCAAGGTGGCGGGCAAACCGGCCGCGCCAAAATCAAACCGCATCCGGCGGCGCGGCGCAAGGGTAACCGGTGTTTCCTGTTCTGGCAATTCAACAGGGGCTGTAGCCGACAATTCCCGGGCACGATCTTCGATCTCTTCAATTGCCTCGATTTCGTCAGGTTCCAAAGCCTCATCACCCTTGGCGTCCTGATCAACAGTATCTTTATCGGACGCATCGTCGTCGATTTCCGGAGTTTCTTCTTTGTCTGGCAGCATCCCCTTACCGACACGGTAAATGGTTTTTATCACCCGGATCGGGTCGGATTTGCCGGTGAAATCCTCGCCGTAATCTACCAGCATATCTACATTGGCCAGCACCGGATCGCTGCGCCACAGGGTCCGCAGGGCGCGGTTGCGCAACGCCGACGGCACGATCTCTTTCATGAAAACACTAAAATCATCGCCGGACTGCATGTTGTCGGGGTCGGGTAGATCAAGCTCGGCCAGCACTTCTGTTTCGGTCTTTTCCGCCAGCGCAGCGTGCTGCTCGGCAATAACCGCATCATGCTCGGCGCTTGCAATCGCATCGGCTTCGGCCTGAACGGCGGCTTTTCTGTCGGCCCAGGCGCTCAATGTATTGCCTCCCGTTTGTTAGTCGGGGCACGATAAACATCCGCGACCTGCCGCACCCGCGCATCACCGATGCCGTTTTCGACCAGATCCGTATTATGCTTGTCCCGCTGCCGCTTAACGAATTTTTCTTCCTTGTGGTGCTTGTCCACCCATTCGCGCACCAGCGCCAATAGCGCAGGCGGCATGGGTACCAGTTCCACAATGTCTTCGCCGTTATCGGCGTAATCCTGCGCGTCATAGGGCGAGGCCGTGGCCAGCACCACCTCAAGCCCGCTTTCGGATTCGCTGCATTCGCGCAACACCACATAGATCGACGGGGATCTGGTGGACAATTCGGTCAAATAAGCCTCGGCATCGGTGCGATGTAGTTCCAGCGGCACGGTGGCAGCATGATATTCCACCACCTCGCCCTCGCGACGCAGCTCTCGCCAGTTGGCAGGGCCGGCCCCGGGTAGTACCGCAACCGCGCGCCACACCCATTTGGCCCAGCGGGTCACACCCGGAGATTTCCGCAGCACGATGCCTAGCGGCAACACAAACATTTTTTCCGATGACTGAAACAACAAATTCTCCCCGAGTGGATTTCGAGCATCCGACGCTAACGATGCCGAAGTGCGTCGCAAACGCCTAGGGCAAACTTCCGTTTTCCGGATAATAATTCAAAATATGGACATTTAGACCCGGTTTTCTCGCCCGAGCCGCACCATGGGACAATCTGTCCACTTACCCTAAACCTGAGTTATTTCATCAAGCTTTCGTTGCCCCCGAAAAACGAATCACTCCAGCGAATATTCGGCCGCGTGCCAAGATCAAAAAGGCCTTTACTCCCCGCGCATTTGCGGCCTAAGTATTGGATGAAATAATATAATCTGGGTGTGTCCCGAGGGGGGTATTTTGTCTAAGACATTGATATTATGTGATTGTTCCGGCTCACAAAAGCTTGACGCCAAGGCGCTTTCCGAGGCTACCGGCATGGTGTGTTCTCGGATTCATACCGCACTTTGCACGCAAGAGATGAACGATGCCGCGGCACTGCTAAAGCAAGGGAATGTGGTTATCGCCTGTCTGCAAGAACGGCAGGTCTTTGAAGAACTTGTCGATGAACTTGGCGTTGAAACCCCCGGTTTTGTCGATTTGCGCGACCGTGCCGGCTGGTCGGATGACGGGGCGAAATCCACTGCCAAAATGGCGGCGTTGCTGGCGGATTCGGCACTGACCCCGCCCGCCATAAAAATGTTTGATTTGCAGTCCGACGGGCGGTGTCTGATCCTTGGACCCAGTGCTGTGACGCTGGATGCTGCCGCGCAGTTAAGCGAAGTTTTAAGCGTAACCGTATTGCTCGACAGTGACGAAGATTTGCCCATAAGTCGGGATTTTGACGTGGTGGTCGGGCAGCTGCGCGCCGCTACCGGCAGCCTTGGAAAATTCGAGGTAAAAATCGATGCGCTGCAGATGGTGGAACCGGGCGGGCGCGGCGCGGCGCGGCTGACCAGCCCGCGTGATGGCGGGAGTTCTGATTGTGACCTGATCCTTGATCTGCGCGGGGAAACCGCATTATTTCACCATAAACGCGACGGATACCTGCGCGCCGACCCACGCCATGCCGGGGCGGTCAGCAAAGCAATATTCGAAGCCTCCCAGATGGTTGGCGGGTTTGAAAAGCCGTTTTACGTGGCGCTGGACCCGCTTATCTGCGCCCATTCCCGTTCCGGAATAACCGGCTGTTCCAACTGCATAAACACCTGTGAAACCGGCGCGATCACCCCTGACGGCGACCACGTGAAAATTGATCCTCTGACTTGTGCGGGCTGTGGCGGTTGTGCCTCGGTTTGCCCGTCCGGAGCCATAACCTATGAGGCCCCCGGCTTCGAGCATTTGATGCGCCGCATTGAAACCATGGCAAAAACATACCGCAGTGCCGGGGGTAAAGCCCCGCGCTTGCTGGTGCATGACGCTGAATTCGGTGGCGAGATGATCTCTCTTTGTGCCCGTTTCGGGCGGGGGCTGCCCTTTGATGTGATCCCGCTCGAGGTGGAAAGCCTCAGTAATTTTGGCCATGCGGAAATGCTGGCCGCACTTGGCTGTGGCTTTGTCGCGGTTGATCTGCTGCTGGGCCCCAAAACCGAACGCCCGCCGCTGCAAAGCGCGCTGGCGCTGGCGTTGGCCATCAGTGATAACGCCGCCATCCGCCTGCTGGACCTGAACGACCCCGATGCCCTGAGCGAGACGCTTTATGGTCAGCCGATTGCCAAACCCGCCGCGCCGATCCTGCCGATTGGCAACCGGCGGCAGGTCACGCGGCTGGCAGCTAAAGCCCTGCACGAGGTATCCGGTGAACCGGATGCGCCGATAATTCTACCCGAAGGCGCCCCTTACGGCGCGGTGGTGGTTGATAAGGATGCCTGCACCCTGTGTCTGGCCTGTGTTTCACTTTGCCCTTCGGGTGCCCTGCTGGATAACGAAAACGCCCCGCAATTGCGCTTTCAGGAGGATGCCTGCCTGCAATGCGGGATTTGCACCAACGCCTGTCCTGAAAACGCCATCACCCTGAAACCGCAGCTTGATCTGTCGGACGCGGTGTTTTCCCAACAGGTGCTGAACGAGGAAGAGCCGTTCGCCTGCATAACCTGCGGGTCGCTTTTCGGGGTTAAATCCAGCGTCGAACGTATTGTTGACCAACTGTCGGGTAAACACCCGATGTTTGCCACATCAGAGCAAGGCAAGCTGATCCAGATGTGCACCAAATGCCGAATTGAAACGCAGTATCACAGCACGACAAACCCGTTTGCGTCCAAGCCGCGTCCGCGCACCCGCACCACAGATGATTACCTTAAGCGGCGGGATCACTGATGCTCCTGCAGCACTGCGCCCAGATCCACGGGTTCTACCGTGGCCACAAAGGTCAGAATATCCTCGAGATCCGCACTGGTCAGGGTAAGGGGTATGATACTTGGGGGGCGCGCCGGATCAAACGGCTCGGTTATACCCTCGATCTGGGTGATCGACGGGTGCGGCAGGCGCACATAAAAGGTCGCGAACCGCTCTTGCCAGTCGGGCAGGCCGCGCAGCAGACCAAAAGAGGGGGTCGAGCCGATGCCCTTCATCAGGTTCCGAGTGCCGATCTCGTGGCAACGGGCACAATTGGCAAAGGACAGGTCCTCGCCACGGGCCACGTCGCCGGTAAAAACAACCTCGGGGGGCAAGGCTATTTCGGTCTGCACCGCGGTAAATACCTGAATTCCGTCGAGGGTGAATTGTTCAATGGTGCGCAGGCCGGTTTCAGACGTAAGCCAATCGGCAAAACGCTGCGCCTTTTGGGTCTCGGCGGTGTCGCGGTCGGCAAACCGAAGGTAAAAGACCTGATCCAGCCCCTGCATCACCGGTTGGCCGCTTTCGGTATTCCAGAACAGTTCTGCGTCGGGATTGTTGGCCTCAAGCGCAGGGCGAATGCCGGTTTTCAGCGAGAATCGCGGCATGATGAAGTGCAAAAAACCGCTGTCTTGCAGCTCTGGTGCAGCGGAAAGGCTGAAATCGGGCGTTTGCGCCACGATAAAACCCGGCAGCAGGCTGGCGGCAAGGGTAAGGATCAGTTTACGATACAAGGCGAATTTCCTGATGGGGATAAGTTGCCGACAGGCTGGCGGGAAAACGCCGGTCTGTCAATCTAGGGATACTGAAAGGGAATAAAATGAGCGAAGCATTCAACATGAGTATGCGGAAATTTCTGAAACAGGTGGGGGTAACCTCGCAACAGGCGATCGAAACCGCAATACGCGAGGCCGGAGCCACGCCGGGGCAGGAATTCAAGGCTAAAATGGTGCTGACAATTGACGGGCTGGACCTTGAACATATTGTCGAGGGCACCTTGAAGGGCGGGGCGGAAATCTGAATGGCTACACGCGACGAAATTCTGACCACTCTGAAAGAGGTCAAAACACCGGCGGGGCTCGATATTGTAAGCGCCGGTCTGGTTAAGGCACTGACCGTTGATGACGGCACGGTGCGTTTTGTGCTGGAAGTGCCGAGCGCGCAGGCCAAGGCACTGGAACCCACATTGGCGGAGGCACAGGCCGCGGTTGAAGCGCTGGACGGCATCAAAACCGTGTCGGCGGTGATGACCGCGCATAGCGCCGCCGCCGCGCCGCCCGACCTGAAGGGCGGGCGCAAGTCCGAGCCGAAGGGACCGCAAAAAATCCCCGGCGTCGAAAAAATAATCGCGATTGCTTCGGGCAAGGGCGGCGTTGGAAAATCGACCTTGTCGGTCAATCTGGCGGTGGCCTTAGCGGTTGAGGGCAAACGCGTGGGCCTGCTGGATGCCGATGTGTTCGGTCCTTCGCAGCCGCGTATGCTCGGGGTGTCTGGCCGTCCGGCCTCGCCAGATGGCAAAACCATTTTACCCCTGCGCAATCACGGTGTCACCATGATGTCGATCGGGCTGATGACCAATGACGACGAGGCCGTGGTCTGGCGCGGGCCGATGTTGATTGGCGCGTTGCAGCAAATGCTTAACCAGGTGCAATGGGGGGCGTTGGATGTATTGATCGTCGACCTGCCGCCAGGCACCGGTGATGTGCAAATGTCGCTGGCACAAAAAACCCATGTGGACGGGGCGATCATCGTATCGACGCCGCAGGATGTCGCGCTGATAGATGCGCGTAAAGCCATTGATATGTTTAACAAACTCGGCACACCCATATTGGGCATGGTTGAAAATATGTCTTATCAGATCTGCGAGGAATGCGGTCACAGAGGGCATCCGTTTGGCCATGGTGGCGTGGCCGCCGAAGCCGAAAAAATCGGTGTACCTTTGATGGCCGAGTTGCCGCTGCACATTGATATCCGGATCGCGTGCGACAGTGGCGCGCCAATTGTGGTCAGCAAACCGGACACCCCGCAGGCGCAGGTGTTTCGCACCCTCGCCAGACGGTTGATCGAGGACGGGATAGTATGATCGATGATATTTTCGAAGTCCCCATGCCGGCCACATTTCCGCCGCTGTTTACCGGCGAGGCGGTAAGCGGCAGCACCGACCCTTTTGCCAAGGCCTGCACACAGGCGATAATCGGATGCGATGCCGGGCTGTTGGTGCATAGCATCACCCCTGACCGGATACGTGCTGCCATTGTTTTTGCGCCTGAAACGCCGCTGGAAAAGGCAATGATTGCGATGATTGCTTGCGGGGTCGGGTTTCAGAACGCCATGGGCGCGCTGGCCCCGCCCGAGGTGGGGGTGCATCTGGGCTGGCAGGGCGAGATTTATGTAAATGGCGGCCGATCCGGTCGGCTGCGGGTTGCGGCGTCGGACCGTAATGCGGAAAAAATGCCGAACTGGCTGGTGGTCGGGCTGGAGATTGACCTGCTGCCCCAAGGTGACGGCGAAACCGGTGACAACCCCAATGACACCTGCTTGATGATGGAGGGCTGCGGCGATATCTCGCCGATCCGTCTGCTCGAAGCATGGTCACGCCACACATTGGTATGGCTGAACGATATTGAAACCGATAGCCCACGCGCCTTGCATGAACAATGGCGCGGGCTGGCAAAAGGGGTCGGCGAGGAAATCACTCTGACGCTGCCCGATAGCCCCTCCGGCACTTTTGTCGGCATAGACGAAGATTTCGGCATGTTGCTGAAAACCGGTGCGGACACCCGCATCATCCCGCTTTTTCACTGCCTTGAAAACGGAGAAACCTCATGAATCTTGCGCGCGCCATCCATTTTGACGAAAGCGATACGCTGGTTTTTCACAATCCCGCCCGCACCGGCGAATGGGTTATTTCGGGTGGTTTCGAGTTTTCCAACTGGGGCCAAGGCGATTTGAACGGCAAAGCCCGTCAGGCTTTTGCCAATGGCTGGCTGGGGCTGGAAACCTTTGGGCGGGTCACGTTTGTGGCCGTTACCAAGATCGAGCAAAGCGAATATGACGCGCTGGTCGGGCATCTGGCCAAACATTTTGTCGATATATACGGCGCGCCTTCGATCGACGCCGCTCGCCCTGTCGCGATGGACGAACTGGCCCACATGGTCGAGCTGTGCGAAGGCCATGACCCCAACACCCTGCTAAGCGTAATTCGGGAGCTGTCAGATTCCGGCGTTGACGAGGCTTACCGTGTGATTGATACCCCCGACGCTACGATCGATATTCTGGCGGTACACGGAGAGCTGGAGTAAACTTTCGCCCCCGTTCCCCGACCAGATTTTATGGCACGGCATTGAATATAAACAAATGTTCGCCGTTAATTGTATAGCCATTGATCAACTCCGCCGCCTTTTCGCCGGTTAGCCAGCTTTCCAGTTGCATCGCCAGATCATACCGGACATGGGGCCAGCGGTCGGGATTAACCGGAATATAGGCATATTGATTAAACAACGCCGGATCACCCGCATAAAGCAGGGCAAGGTCACCCTTGTTGCCAAAATTCAGCCAACTGGCCCGGTCGGAAAATGTATAAGCGTTCATGCCACTGGCCACATTAAGCGTCGCTCCCATGCCGGACCCGACCGCACGATACCACCTGCCTACGGGCGCAATTTCCGCCTCGGCCCAAAGCTTCAGTTCTTTTTTGTTGGTGCCGCTATCGTCGCCACGGCTGACAAAAAGAGCCTGAATGGCAGCGATACTTTGCAGGGCTTCAACAGCACTTTTTGCAGCCGTTACATTGGCCGGATCATCGGCAGGACCGATAAAGACAAAGTCATTATACATGATTTCGCGGCGATGGCTGCCAAAACCCTGCGCGAGGAAACTTTCCTCGGCGGCGCGGGCATGCACCAGAATTGCATCCACATCGCCAGCCTCGCCAAGGCGCAACGCCTGTCCGGTGCCCACCACGATCAGTTCGACATCAAGACCAGTGTCGGCCTTGATTGCAGGCAGCAGAATTTCGGAAAGTCCGGAATTGTAAAACGAGGTCGTCACCGCCATGCGCAGGGTTTCGGCGGAGCTGGCCGTGGCCAGCAGGCTGGCGGCAACCAAAGCTTTCCAGTTGAGTTTCATTCAACAATGTCTCCGTTGATGAAGGCTTTTGCCTCCGGAGTTTGGGGCGAGGCAAAAAAATCATCCGCCGCATTGCTTTCATGCACAAGGCCCTTATGCATGAAAATCACATCCTGTGCCAAACGCCGCGCCTGCCCCATATCATGGGTGGACATCACAATCCTTGTGCCCCGGTCGCGCTCGGTCAAAAGCAGGGTTTCAATCTCGCGGGTGGCACGGCCATCGAGATTGGCGCAGGGTTCGTCCAGAAACAGCAGTTCCGGCCCGATGATCAGGGCGCGGGCCAGCGAAAGCTTTTGCTTTTCACCGCCCGAAAGCATTGGCGCCCAGCTTTCAAGCAGATCGCCAAGCCCGAAACGCTTAGCATAGGTTTCGGCCTTTGCCCGGGCGGCGGCCTTGTCCAGCCCCCGCAGGCGCAGGGGAAAGGCCAGACTGTCCACAACCCGGCGGCGCATCATGATCGGCGACTGGAACACAAAGGCCTGCCTTTGCTGCGCTTCTGGCGTTGGCACCGCCCATTTTACAGCCCCGCCCGAGCAACGCTGCAAGCCGTGCATCAACCGCAACAGCGTGGTTTTTCCCGCGCCATTAGGACCAATCACTATGGTCAGCCCGCCCTTATCAAGGGTCAGATCAATGGGGCCCGCCAGTTTTTTGCCGCGCATATGGGCGGTGGTGGCGGTTAGTGTTAGCGGTAGAATGCTTACCATGTGCCGGTCCGTTCAGTTTTTCCGACCGTGTGGATCAGCAAATTGACCAGCACTGCCATCATGATAAGAACCAGCCCCAGCCCCATGGCAAAAGCAAAATTGCCTTTGCTGGTCTCCAGCGTGATCGCGGTGGTCAGCACACGGGTGGCGTGCTCGATATTCCCCCCGACAATCATGATCGCGCCGACCTCGCCTATGGCGCGCCCAAAACCCGCCAGCGTGGCGGTCAGCAGCGCCCGCTTGCCATCCCACAACAACGCCATGATGCGCTGCGCCCGTGTGGCGTGCATCGAAATCAGTAAATCATGGTATTCAGCCCAGAGATCGCGGATGGTCTGGTGGCTGATCGAGGCTATCAGCGGCGTGATGATGATCACCTGCGCGATGATCATCGCACTTGGGGAAAACAACAGGCCAAAGCCGCCCAGCGGTCCGGCCCGCGACAGCGTCATATAAACAAACAGCCCCACCACCACCGGCGGCAGCCCCATCAGCGCATTCAGCACCGCAATCGTATAACGACGAAACCTGAACCGGTTAACCGCCAGCCACGCCCCAAAAGGCAGGCCAATAACCGAGGCAATGATCACCGCCGCTACCGTCACCTGAAGCGACAGAAATATGATCTCGTAAAGGTCCGGGTCAAAGGTGATGATCAGACGCCATGCCTCCCAGAACCCCTGACCTATACTGTTCATGCTTTCACTCCGGTATGGGGGACGGTAAAATCGGCAATCGCTGGAATATCATTAATATTCAGCACCGGAATTCCCGTCAGCCGTCCGGCCGTGGGCACCGGGGCAACGAGACAGGAAGAGAGAGGGCTTAAGCATACCATATTATTCGCCAGTCTTTTTGTTCGATACAAATTCGCTAGCGCACGGAAACCGGCGAGTAAACACTTTTGATTTATTTTGTTGATGCCTCTTGTTTTAGCGGACAAATTGACCCTGAATGACTGTGGAAGATGCCAAAAAGGATAGAATGTATACTTCGCGAGCAATTGGACCTGTCGCGGAATTGTGCTGCTCCTTTAACCGCGTATTATACGCAAAAGGAGAAACGACATGGCATCACAACATACAGCAGAATTCAGACAGGAAGCGGTGCGCGTTGCACTGACAAGCGGGTTAAACAGAAAACAGGTAGCTTCTGACTTTGGCGTTGGGTTTTCGACGTTGAGTCGCTGGATACAATTGGAGCGCAGAAAACTGCCTGAACCGACGGCACAGAGTGACCTGGAAGCGGAAGTTACCCGGCTTCGCAAAGAGAACCGGCTGCTCCGTGAGGAGAGGGATGTGTTAAAAAAAGCCACCATATTTTTCGCGGGTCAAAAGCCATGAGGTTTAGATTTGTCGAAGAAAATCGAGCGGCCGTTCCTACCGAACGCCTGTGCCGGATCATGAATGTCAGTTCACGTGGTTTTCGTGCGCATCGATCCCGCCCGATCAGCCAGAGCCCCACTCTCGGGCATGTAATGCCCTGCCGTGCAGCGACGTAAAGATATGGTGTTGCTGGCGCATATCAGAGAGCAGCATCGCCTGTCTCTGGGCAGTTATGGCAGGCCAAGAATGACGGAGGAATTGAAAGAGCTGGGGCTTGGCGTTGGCCATCCATTGCTGGCAGGTTGATTGCATGCAATCACCTGTCAG
>CAKZNY010000171.1 GCA_937132145.1 uncultured Paracoccaceae bacterium
CATTTTCCTCGACCACCGAACGCGTCAATGAGGCTGGACGAGGGATCGGCAGAGCCATTCGACAAGCTAGGCAATATTTCACCGTGGACGCGGAAGCAGGAGATCAAGAGTGAGTATTTGCGCTTCTTTCCAAGAAATGGCGCGTTGAATTTGATCGCAACTGTATCGGAGTTTTTGCTTCAACGCACCGTTCACATAAAGGACATCATCGGTATCGGCAGGATTTTTGTGATTCAGTCATATGCAAAAACTACGGGATCCATCGAAAGGTTGAACGCGCGCTGTCCGGCATGATCGGAAGGGATCTCCGAGCTGGCGGTATTCTTTGGGGGACTTTAGATTCAAAGGGAGAGTCGAAAAATGCCGTAAACGTATCGAGTGGATGATCGATACGCCGACCCTGCTGTGCTGAGGGTGGATACTGGATAGTTGATGTCGGTTAAGATTTCGTGTCCTTGTGGCTGGAAAAGCCCATTGGCTTTCGAAAGAAAGGCGGCTTAAATGAGAACTTGGGGCGGAACAAAAGTGTGACAGGTCCACGTCAAACGTTCGCTTGCGGGTGCCAACACGGCCCAATACACTGCCTCTAATTAGTCAAGTTAAGTAATGAGTTATCTAGCGAGAGGGGGTATCACCTGATCCCGTCCAAGAGATTTAGCTCCTTATTGTATATACGACAGTCAATGAGAGGGCATCATCATGAGTATTCTTCAGGTTCAAGGCATCCATCACATCACGCTAAACGGCGCTGACAGGCAAACCAGCATCGACTTCTGGCAAGGTATTCTGGGTATGGAGCTGATATTCGAGCAACCCAATCTCGACGCCTTAAACATCAACCACCTGTACTTTGATTGTGGCGACGGTCGCACCATCACCGTTTTCACAGACGAGGCGCGAAAGCCCACGGACCAACCCTTGCCGCAACCCGAAGGCTCGCTCCATCACATCGCGTTCTGGGTCGGGCAGGCAACGATCAATGTTGCCCAAAGCCGCTTGAAAGCTGCTGGAATTTCCAACACCGGCATAAAAGACCGTGGTTTTATGGATTCCCTATACTTTCGCGACCCGCTTGGCTTACTGGTCGAACTGGCCAGTTATAAATTCGAGCCGCCGCTGGGCCACACCCACGCCCAAGTCCTGACCCGTGCCCACGAAATCCGCCAAACCCGTGGCGCGTTGGCGATCGAGGAAGCGGACATCGCTGACGCGCTTTTATCTCTGACAACGCAGTAAAGCGAACTTGTATTCCCTGCCCCGAGCTTACACAGTAATACTCCGAATATAACAAATCAGGGGCAGAAAATTGACCCGCACACATGTGGTCATCATCGACGGCACTCTTAGCCGACTTGTGGAGGGCGAGGAAACCAACGCCGGACTCCTGTATAAACTGCTGTCCGAATTATTGCCCCGCATCGACCTGCGGGTCACATACCACCCGGGCATCCAAGGCAGCGGGTTTCGAAAATGGTTTAATATCGCGGCGGGTGTGGGCATAAATCTGTCTATATGCTCCGGGTATTCCGCCCTGTCCCGCGCCTATGCACCGGGCGATAAAATCCTGCTGTTCGGGTTCAGTCGGGGGGCTTATGCCGTCCGCTCGCTGGCCGGAATGATCGGACGCATTGGCTTGCTGAAGTCCGAACATACGAACAACCGCCGCGTCCAGCGCGCCTTTCGCTATTATGAAAGCAACCTCAACGGCCCCAGAGCCGCCGCCTTTAGCCGCATTTATTGTCACGAGGACATCAAAATCGAAATGATCGGCGTGTGGGATACGGTCAAAGCCCTCGGCCTGCCCTATCCGATCCTCACCCATATCGCGCCCATGGCGACCGAGTTCCACGACCACCGCCTCGGCCCTGCCATCCTAAATGCGTTTCAAGCACTCGCGATCGATGAAACCCGAAACGCCTACAAACCTATTCTTTGGCAATACAACAAGGACTGGAATGGTCAGGTAGAGCAGCTCTGGTTTCCCGGAGCGCACCCGGATATCGGCGGACAAGTGGGTGAATTTCAATATGCCCGCCCGCTTTCCAACATCCCGCTAGTCTGGATGTTGAGCAAAGCCGAGATGTGTGGCCTGCCTCTGCCCGATGGTTGGCAGCACCGCTATATCACTGACCCTGCTTGTAAAATGGTGGACCCATATGCGGGCCTATCCAAATTATTCATCTTCCGCGCGCCTCGCCAAGCCTGCGGCACACCGTTCGACGAGTTGCACAGTAGCGTGGAGGAACGAAAAACGGTCCTGACCGACTACCAGCCCAAAGCCATGATCTGCGGGTTGGAAACCTGATTGCACACGCCCCGTGCACAGGCTAGCGTCGTTTCAAAACCGGAGGCGCGAATGGGCGATTCATTGATGATCCAAGGTACAGGATCCAACGTCGGGAAATCCATGTTGGTCGCAGGCCTGTGCCGTGCGTTGACCAACCGCGGCCTGCGCGTGTTGCCTTTCAAGCCGCAAAACATGTCGAATAACGCCGCTGTTACGGAAGACGGCGGCGAGATTGGTCGCGCCCAAGCCCTGCAAGCCCTCGCCTGCCGCGTGCAGCCCCGCGTGGATATGAACCCTGTGCTGCTAAAACCCGAATCCGAAACCGGCTCGCAAGTCATCGTGCAAGGCAAGCGCCTAACCACCGTCGCCGCCCGTGAGTACGCCGCACTAAAACCCACCCTTATGCCCGCCGTTCTGGAAAGCTTTGCGCGCCTGAAAGCCGAATCCGACATCGTTATAGTAGAGGGCGCAGGCTCCCCCGCCGAGATAAACCTGCGTGCAGGCGACATCGCCAACATGGGCTTTGCCGAAGCGGCCCGTGTTCCGGTAATCCTCACGGGTGACATCGATCGTGGCGGTGTCATCGCGCAATTGGTTGGCTCGCACGCCGTCCTGTCAACCAGCGACCGCGCCTTGATCAAAGGTTTTCTGGTGAACAAATTCCGCGGCGATCCGACCCTGTTCGACGACGGGTTACACGAAATCGAAACCCGCACCGGATGGCAAAATTTCGGACTTGTCCCGTGGTTTTCCGCCGCCAACCGCCTGCCTGCCGAAGATGCGTTAGACATCTCCAGCGCCGGAAACGGCCCGCTAAAAATCGCGGTTCTGATGCTGTCACGCATCGCCAATTTTGACGATTTCGACCCCCTGAAGCTGGAACCAGCCGTCACGTTGACGATGGTAAAACCGGGCGAGGCGATCCAAGGGGATACATCCCTCGTCATCATCCCCGGCACCAAATCAACAATCGCCGATCTGAATTTCCTGCGCCAGCAGGGCTGGGACATTGACCTGCAAGCACATATACGTCGCGGAGGGCGCGTGTTAGGGATTTGCGGTGGTTATCAGATGCTAGGCCAAACCATTGATGACCTAGAGGGAATCGAAGGGCCGGCGGGGAAAATCGGCGGCCTCGGGATGCTGAATGTGCAAACGGTGATGACCCCTGAAAAACGCCTCGCCCGCGTTAGTGGCACGGACATTGCCAGCGGTGCGAGCGTCTCCGGCTACGAAATCCACATCGGTCACACTAAAGGCCCGGATTGCGCCCGCCCCGTCTTGCAAATCAACGGAGCACCGGAAGGCGCGAGCAGTGAAAACCGCCTTGTCACCGGCACCTATATCCACGGAGTTTTCAACAGCGACACCTTTCGAGCGAGCTTTCTGGAAACCTTCGGCGCACCGGCTTCAACCACCGGATATTCCGCTGAAATCGAGAAAACTCTCGACGATCTAGCCGATCATCTGGAACAACATCTTGATATCGATGCCATGATTTCACTCGCCAGAACAGGGCTTTAGTATCCTGCCGCCCGATCAACCGTATACAAAAACGGCTCTCCGGCCTCACCCCTGCGCATGTTTTCAGCGATAGTACGCGAGGCGCTCATCGGGCGCGTTTCCGATGCTATATGCGGTGTCACGGTAACTTGCGGATGCTCCCAAAAAGGGTGTTCGACAGGCAACGGTTCCACCCGAAAAACATCCAGCGTGGCATGTGCTACTTTACCAGAATCCAAAGCATCCAACAGCGCGGCATCATCAATCAGCTCCCCCCGCCCGGGATTAATTATGAACGCCCCGTCCGGCAAAAATCCCAGCGTTTCAGCGTTCAAAACATCACACGTATCGGCGGTATTCGGCAACAGCAGCACAATAATCTGACTTTTCGATAACATTTCCCGCAGCCCGTCCGCGCCTGCAAATGTTTCAATCCCGTCGAGTGTTTTCAAACTACGGCTCCAACCCGACACATTGAAACCCAGCCCCAACGCCGCCTTCGCACAGTCCAGACCCAGCTCTCCAAGGCCCATAAACCCAACGCTTCTATCCCGCGCAAGCGGTGGCACAACATCTTTACGCCACGCGCCATCTTGGCCCAGAATATGTGCATCCATCCCCAGATGATACCGCAGAATATGCCCCGTGACCCACTCGACCATGCCCTCGGACAACCCCTCGTCGACCATCCGGCAAAGCGGAACTTTGATACTCGCATTCCCCTCGATCTTCTCGACCCCCGCCCACAGGCTAAGCACCGCTTTCAGGTTCACGAACGGGCCAAAATCACTAATCGGACCCGAGGGCGCATAGATCACATAATCCACAGACTCCGGCGTATCGGTGTGGCGGATCAGGTCAACTTCCAGCCCCTTTTCCACAAAGGCCTTATGCAACGGGACCTCGTACCGCGCCCAGTTTTCAGCGCGGTCAGCAAACAAAGCAGTGATCATATTTTACCTCGGTCGATGGATATGTGCAGACTGGATCAAGCCAAAAGCCCCCAGCAAAACCAGCATAGCTGTCCCGCCATAAGACACAAGCGGCAGCGGTACGCCAACCACGGGAACCAAGCCCATAACCATGGCCATGTTCACTGAGAAAAAGAAGAAGAAGACCGCGCCCAGACCACCTGTCACCAGCCCCGCAAAACGGTCACGATTGCTGATTGCCGACAGGATCACGAAGATCGTAATCGCGGTATATACCAGCAGCAAAGAGATCGAGCCGATGAATCCGAACTCCTCCGCCAGTGTCGTAAAAATGAAATCCGTCTGCTTTTCAGGCAAAAAGTTCAACCGGCTCTGCGTGCCTTGCATGAACCCGCGCCCCGACAGCCCACCGGACCCGAGCGCAATTTTCGATTGTGTGATGTGATACCCCGCCCCAAGCGGGTCCAGTGCGGGGTTAATAAATGTATCGATCCGGCGGTACTGATAATCCTTCAATATCTGCCAGCTTTCCCCACGCGACATCAAAACAACCGCCACAAGACCGCCACCAGCCGCGAAAGCCACGGCGAAATACCACATGCTTACGCCCGCCAAAAACATCACGACACCTGTGCCCAAAGCCAGCAATATCGCGGTCCCCAAGTCGGGTTGTTGCAGCACCATGGCAACAGGAACCAGCGTTATAACCAACGGAAGCGCCACCCAGAGCGGCCGCGAGACCCTCTCCGGTTCGAGCCAGTCATAATACATCGCCAACACCAAAATCAGCGAGACTTTCATAACTTCCGAGGGTTGCAGTTGCATGAACCCAAGGTCAATCCAGCGCTGCGCGCCCATGCCGGTTTCCCCGAAGAAATAGACAACTATCAGCAGTATCACAGAGACAACATATGCAAGCGGCGCAACCCGTCGCCAGAAACGGATGTGAATGAAGGCTATGAAAAACATACCCACAATACCGATGGCGAAACGTTCCATCTGCGGTCTGGCCCATGGCTCTAAACTTCCGCCAGCCACGGAATACAGCATCATGAAGCCCGTTGCCGACACAGCTAGCAGCAGAAAAAACAGTGGCCAGTGGAAAAAGAAAATCTTGGAGAAGCCGGTTGGCGTTTTGTCATAACCTGAATCGTAATAGCTCACAGATTATCCCCCCTCGGTGCGGGCGCACTTACGTCGCTTCGAGCTGCCTCTAAGGCACGCTCCCGCTCGCCGCGAATCCGGTTGCGCTCGGCTGCGGGATAGGCCGTTAAAGGCGGCACATCGCCGTAAAGCGCGCGCATAATGATGTCGCGCGCAATCGGTGCGGCAACAGCCGATCCGCCGCCGCCATGTTCAACCACCACAGCCACCGCATAACGCGGGTTGTCATACGGCGCATAGCCCACAAACAGCGCATGATCGCGACTGCCCCACGGCAAGTCCGCGTTCTTGATGACGCCCGCCGCACGTTCCTCTGTCGTGATTTGACGCACCTGTGCCGTCCCGGTTTTCCCCGCCAGAATCATATCCTTATCGGCAATGCGCGAGGCAAACGCCGTCCCCTTCTTCTCGTTCATAACCCCGAACATACCTTGGCGAACTTCTTTAATATCCGCGGTTTTAATATCGAGAACCTCCGGCGTTACCCGCGCTTGCGGAACACCGTTTATCGATCTGATAAGACGAGGGCTAACCGCCGTACCAGACGCAATCCGCGCGGTCATAACCGCCAACTGCAACGGCGAAGTCAGCACAAAACCCTGCCCGATTCCGGCATTCAAAGTGTCCCCTTGCAGCCAACTTTGATCAAACACCCTTCGTTTATATGCTTTGTTCGGCACCAGCCCGCGCGCGATCGCAGGCAACGGAATGTCGTACTTTTCCCCCAACCCTAACTGCTTGGCCTTGGCCGCGATTGCATCGATCCCTACACGTTTGGCCACTTCGTAGTAATAAACATCGCAAGACTGTTTCAGGCTGTTAAACATATTCATCTTGCCATGCCCGCCACGTTTCCAGCAATGGAAGCGCCGCCCGCCCAGTTCGTAATACCCCGGGCAAAAAACCGTTTCTTCGGGCTTTATCACATCGGCCTCACGCGCCGCCAACGCCACCACCATCTTGAACGTGGAGGCAGGCGGATATGTACCGGACACCGACTTGTTCGACAACGGGCGGAACTCGTTATCCCGCAGGCCAACCCAGTCAGTTGTCGAAATCCCGCGCACAAACAGGTTAGGATCAAAACTGGGGGTCGAGGCCATCGCCATAATATCCCCGTTTCGAACATCCATAACAATAGCCGAGGCGCTCTGCTCCCCCAGCCGCTCCATCGCGTATTCTTGCAAATTGGTATCGAGCGTCAGTTGAATGTCCTTGCCCGCGATCCCGTCATCACGCCCAAGCTCGCGCATGATCCGCCCAACCGAATTCACCTCGATCCGGCTGGTTCCGGCAGACCCGCGAAGCAGTTCTTCGGTGTTGCGTTCAACCCCCGTTTTACCGATCGGATAACGCGGAATCTGGAATAACGGGTCAGGATCTTCCATCCGCTCCAAGTCACTTTTGCTGACCGGACCAACATAGCCGACGATATGTCCGTAGGTTTGCCCAAACGGATAATTTCGCGTCAAACCAACCTCGGGAACTATCCCCGGTAAAGCTGGCGCGTTCGAGGAAACCAGCGCGAATTCCTGCCACGTCAGATGCTCCGCGACCGTGACCGGCACAAACGCACTGCGCCGCCGCATGTCTTTATCAATGCGCGCCCGACGCTCCGGATCCAGCGTAATAAGTTCGCCCAAACGATCTAGAATTTCATTGGCATCCCCTGCCTGTTCGCGGATCAAAACAATCCGGTAGTTCTGCTCGTTTATCGCGATTGGCACGCCGTTGCGATCAAATATCAATCCCCGATTAGGCGCCAGAAGGCGAATGTTGATCCGGTTTTCCTCGGCCAGCATGCGAAACTCGTCTGACTGATCTATCTGCAACTGCCGCATCCGCCAGCCCAACACACCGATCACGCCCAGCTGTATTCCCATCCACAGCAAACCCCGCCGTGTGATGCGGCGCTGGCGAATCCGGCTGGTGCGCGTTGGTTGCATTATAAAATATACCCTAATCTATTGGGACGGTTATCTTTTCTATATGCGCGAATATGCAAACCCCAATGTATAAGCGCCACAATTACCGGATAAACCGCCACCGTTCGCACCCAATGCCAAAACACATCCGAGAACCCGTAAACGCTGTCGAAGGAAACGAATAGCAGCAAGTTTTGTAGTATCAACATCAGCGCCAACAATACGCTGACATACAACCATTCCAGCAAGAACGGGATGTCACGAAAGGCGCGCTCGCTAGTGCGCAAAAGCTCCATCCCGACAAATAGCACCAACGCCCACAAACCCAATGGCCGCATCATCATTGCATCCGCAAGAACACCCAGAAACGCGATTCCGATAATCGGCGCAGACATTGGTCGCCGGATTACCCACGCCGCGAACAAGGCAAACATCACATCGGGAAACGCCACACTATTGGCCGCCAACCCCATGGGGATAAGCGGCACGCCGATAGAAAAGAACCCCATCAATACGAATAGTGCAATTTCAAACCATCTGCGCGTATTGGTAGGTGCTTTGCTCATTCGCTCGCACCTGTTGTTATGCCTATAATATCACCAGGCCCGCCGATGTCTTCACGCGCGGTAACTTTCAGAACCCGGATAAATTCCAGATTCTCGTAATCTGCCGCCAGTCGCACCCTGAAACGACCTTGCGAATCAATCGCGACCTGTCCGATCAAAATATCTGACGGAAACACCCCGCCATCACCCGAAGTCATCACCCGACTTCCGGCCCGCACCCCGACCTCGGAATCCAGAAAATCGATCGGCGGCACAATACTGTTATCCCCCCGCACAATCGCACGGCGCCCGGATGGAATGATAATCACCGGAACGCTGGAACTAACATCCGTGAGGAACAATATCCGCGAGGTCACCTCGCCCACACCGGCAATTCGCCCGACCAGACCCAATCCGTCAACCGCCGCCGAGCCATCACGAACCCCGTCCTGCCGCCCGATGTTAACCAAAGCCGACTGGCTGAACGGGCTACCGGAATCCGTCATCACCTCGCCAGTGATAAACGCCAACCTCGGGTTCAGTTTTACATTATTCAACGCCAACAACTGCGCGTTTTTCTGCTCCAGCTGCAAGGCCGCCTCGCGCCAACCCTTCATCCGTTGCAACTCTCGACGCAGCTCCTGATTTTGCTCATAGACTCTGGTGTACGATTGAAAATCCGCAACCATGCGCGTCATGGAGGTCACAGGCACCAACACCCACTCGAAACTTGGGAAAAAGCGGTCAACAAGCGCCATACGGAAACGTTCCGCCCGAGGATTGTCGATGCGAGACAGCAGGAATAGCCCGAGCAACAGCACAAATAGAATGCCGACAAGGAAACGGCGCAGTACTTTCCACGAATTGCTTATAGATGTGTCCTGCGCCACCCTCCGGCCACTCCTTAGTTACCTCGGGTCTAGTTCCCGTAATCAATCACATGCAAAAGTTGAGATTCGAATTCCAGCGACTTGCCAGTTCCCAGCGCCACACAGTTAAGCGGCTGATCTGCAACGGAAATAGGCAGGCCGGTCTGTTCACGCAGCGCCAAATCAAGATCCCCCAATAATGCGCCACCACCTGTCAGCATCACGCCGCGATCAACAATATCCGCGCCCAAATCAGGCGGCGTTGATTCCAGAGCAGTCAAAACCGCCTCGCAAATCTGTTGCACAGGTTCGGCCAAAGCCTCGGCCACCTGAGCCTGCGTTACTTCGATTTCTTTTGGAACGCCGTTCAACAAATCACGCCCGCGAACTTCCATACTAAGCCCGCGCCCGTCTTCCGGCATCCGCGCGGTTCCGATGGACGTCTTGATCCGCTCCGCAGTTGATTCCCCAACCAGAAGGTTATGTTGCCTACGAAGATATGACACGATTGCGTCGTCCATCCGGTCGCCACCAACGCGCACAGTCCGCGCATATACAATGTCGCCCAGCGACAGCACCGCCACCTCGGTCGTGCCACCGCCGATGTCCACAACCATGTTTCCCGTCGGGTCCATAATCGGCATCCCCGCACCAATCGCGGCCGCAATAGGTTCCGCGATCAGGCCCGCTTTACGCGCGCCCGCCTGCAAAACCGATTCCCGAATGGCGCGCTTTTCCACCGGGGTAGCACCATATGGAACACAAACAATAATCTTGGGTTTGGCAAAGCTGCCGCGTTTATGGACCTTCTTGATGAAGTATTTGATCATCTCTTCGGCAACGTCGAAATCCGCGATAACCCCGTCCCGCATCGGGCGGATCGCCTCGATGGAGCCAGGTGTCCGGCCCAACATCATTTTGGCCTCTTCACCAACCGCCAGCACGTGTTTTTTGCCGTCACGAATATGATACGCAACCACGGACGGCTCGTTCAGAATGATGCCTTTGCCTTTGACATAGACCAGCGTGTTGGCCGTACCCAAATCGATCGCCATATCAGGCGCAAAAAAACTGCTGATTTTATCGAACATTTCAACCCTCGAATCCAAAACGGCCCTGCTATCGGGGCCGCGTCCCAGCCTCTTATACGATTTCTACGCATTCGCGGTAAAGGGGGGCTGGATTTATTTTGGTTCGATTAATGCATGTTTAGTACCATCTAGCGAGATGCCGCTTATGTTTTGTGCAACTTCTCGCCAGAGGATGATTTACGTAAGCGCCGCCGGAGCCGTTTTCGCGCGCCGCACAATCAACTTGTTCAGCGCGTTTACATAGGCTTTGGCCGACGCCACAACCGTGTCTGTATCCGAGGATTGGCCGGTTACAATCTTGCCATCCTCCTCCATCCGGACACTCACGGTTGCCTGTGCATCTGTGCCTTCGGTCACCGCATGCACCTGATAAAGCGCCAGCTTTGCATCATGCGGAAACACCATTTTGATAGCGTTGAAAACCGCATCAACAGGACCGTCACCAGTGGCCGTAACCTTGTGCGATTCCCCGCCGACTTCCAGCGTCAGATCCGCCGTTTGCGGACCCTCCGTGCCACAAACCACACGCAGGGTTTTCACCTGAATGATATCGTTGGGGGTGTTTGCATCACTGTCCGTCATCAGCGCGATCAGGTCATCATCAAAGATTTCCTTCTTGCGATCGGCCAGCGCCTTGAACCGCACGAACACATCCTTCAACTGGTTGTCGCCCAGCGAATACCCCAAGTTCTCCAACTTGGAGCGCAACGCCGCACGTCCGGAATGCTTACCCATCACCAGCACGGTTTCAGACAACCCGATGTCTTCGGGCCGCATGATCTCGAACGTGCCGGAATGTTTCAGCATGCCGTCCTGATGAATTCCGCTTTCATGGGCAAAAGCATTCTTGCCCACGATCGCCTTGTTGAACTGCACAGCAAAACCGGAAACGGTGGCCACCAGCCGCGAGGCCTGCATAATCTTCGTCGTATCAATATTATTGTGATACGGCATGATGTCGTGGCGAACCCGCATCGCCATCACCACCTCTTCAAGTGCTGTGTTCCCCGCGCGCTCTCCAAGTCCGTTGATCGTGCATTCAATCTGCCGCGCACCCGCGTCAACCGCAGCCAAAGCGTTCGCGGTGGCCATGCCCAGATCGTTGTGGCAGTGCGTGGCGATTACGATCTCGTCCATGCCCGGCACACGTTCCAGCAACATGCGGATAATGTCTGCACTTTCGCTCGGGGCGGTATAGCCAACCGTGTCGGGTATATTAATCGTCGTGGCACCAGCCTTGATCGCAATTTCACAAACCCGCACCAGATAGTCGTCTTCGGTGCGCGTCGCATCCATCGGCGACCACTGCACATTATCGCAAAGATTGCGTGCATAGGTGACCGTATCGTGGATTCTCTGCGCCATTGTATCCATATCCATCTGCACCTGAAATTCACGGTGCAGCGGCGATGTGCCGATGAATGTGTGAATACGCGGTTGGCGCGCATTTTTCACAGCCTCCCAACAGCGATCAATATCCCCGAAACTCGCCCGCGCCAGACCGCAAATCACGGTGTTCGGGGCCGCCTTGGCGATTTCTGTGACCGCCTCGAAGTCACCTTCCGAGGCAATCGGGAAACCCGCTTCGATAATATCGACACCCATCTCGTCAAGAAGCGAGGCGATCTCGATCTTCTCGCTCAATGTCATTGTCGCACCCGGGCTTTGCTCGCCGTCACGCAAGGTTGTGTCAAAAATCAGGACGCGATTCTTTTCGGACGGCTTATTTGTTTTGATAGTCATTTTAAGAATTCCTTAGCATGTGATTTGGTATAAGGCGCGAAAGTTCTCCTCTGAGCGCGCGCGCCGATATACCGGCTCGCTCAGAGGCTGCTAAGAAGTAGAAGGAGGAGCGCAGAAAGACCGCCAGCTGTCGCCGCAGTCGATTTCAGTGTAATATGCGCGTGTCTACTCATGGATCGCACTATACGCACTCAAATCGAGAAATAAAGTGCTATTCGCATAAAATACCGCCACACCATGGCTGCGACAAAATGGTAACATTACATGTCATTCCCTTGACGCATACCAGATATGCATTAAATGCACTACTGGAGCGTCTAAAAAATGCCATATTGCAGAACACACTCTTTTAGTTAAACGAGAAGGACGGCGTATGTTCGATTACGTTGATTCAACGGCTTTTGCCAACGACCAAGGTGCCCGTGCCCAGAAACTGTTCGCAGCAGTTGTTCTGGCAGCCCTTGACGATGCAATCGCCGATGACAAAAAATACGGCAATGGCCCTGAGGTTATTGCACGCTGGGCGCGCTCGCGCGATGGCCGTGAAGTACTTATGTGCGCAGGCATCGACCCAAATGAGCGTTGCGTCAAAGGCATGATGGAATTCGTTGGCCGCGGGGTCCGAACATCAGTGGCCTTGTCGCGTGAAGAAAGCGAACGTCAAGCCGCAGCGGCTTGATTTATATAGCATATTCTTAAAAACGGGTTCTTAGGAGCCCGTTTTTTTGCGCCAAAATTTCAACAAGAAACCCGTGCGTCAGCCATCGCCTGATCCCCTAAAAACGTGCTGTTTATAACCGTACATCCCGTTGCCCGCTCCATCGCGATTATGGCACGAGGACCGATCATGGCAAAGGTCGGTAGAACTTCAAAGTTCATGCGGATAGCCCGCACGTCATCGCCCAAAACGTAAACATCGAATACCGATCCCTCGACAGTAATCCGCACCGGCGCGACACTGCTAAAGCGCAGCCCGGGGGAGGAACACGCCACTAGCGTCAGAAAAATACACATAAAAATAGAGAATCGCACGTGGGTTCCATTTGCTGAAAACCCCGACAATACGATTAAAATGTTAATTATATCTTAAAGGTGTTGTTCACCCGTCGATATTTTGCCCCTCGTCGTCCTCATAAACGTAACTGGTCGTCACGTTGGGCAGCTCTGCAAAATATTTCATGATCGTCCCGGGGAAATACGTTGTCGGGAAGTTCGCGAACATCGGCACCCCGTTCAAAACGGATGACGCTGAAATAGCGCAGCGCAATTTCGCCGTCTTACCTTGCGCCACCGCCCGCTGAAAAATCAGTTCCGCAATTTCGGGCGATACCTGAATTTCCTGCACCACCACATAATACCCGCGCCGAGCATGGTAGGATTTGTAGTATTCGACCATCGCCGGATGCATACCGTAATTCACGTCCCGCGCATTCGGGCTGGTCGAGTGTCGAAACGTTCCCGCCGGATCATACAAAACCTGCTGTGAAGCGTTGATCAAAATGCCGGTATGCTCGGCAAAATCGCCATTCTCGTTAACCATCGTCATCAGCGTAATCGAGCTGGGCAACGGGCTGACATAAGCCGCCGCCTGAATTTCCATGGACGAGGCCACCGGTGCATTCCGCTCGGACCCCGCGCAAGCCATGAGCACGAAAAGCGACATGATTGAAATAACTGTGCGAAACTTAAACAAGGCGCTCTCCTGAAAACATCAGGCGACCCTAATCAATATTACCAATAAGGGAAACACCAAAAGAAAAGGCGCCGAAATTGGCGCCAAATCATCACAATATAGTATCGTTTCAGGTGCTGGTGATAGCCAGAAATACCAAGACGCCGATGCAAATATATGCTGTCCATTTGCCCAGCTTCAAAAAACCATCATAAGTTTTTTCCTGGTCAGCGATATCCATGGAACCGTGTTTGTGATCTGACATTTTACTCTCCCGTGTTTGGTGTTTACCGATTTTGCCACGTAATCGGTTTGAATGAAAGCATGTTTACCTGCGGCTCTTCGTCGTGGTTCAAATTTTCTGCCAAAGCCAGGCATCATCCGCACGGCGTTCGCGCCGGATAACACCGTTCTGGTGCAGGTGATTAAGATGCCCGTAGGCCTCTACCAACGCCAAACCATATTCGCCGTCACCGATTTTACGTTTGAACAACGGCGAAAAACATTCCGCTGCCGTATACGGTGTTTCAAGATGTTTCTCTAATCGTATCAACGCACTGTGATGGTTATCAATCAACTGGATCATACGATCCGGCAGGCCGGTAAACGGTAACTTATGCCCCGGTAAAACGAAATGCTTGTCATGCGCCATGGCCCCCAGCCGCTCGCAGCTTTCCAACCAATCCCCGACAGGGTCGGCTTCCGGCTCGGTTGCGTAAACCCCCAGATTCGACGAAATCCCTGCGATTACCTGATCGCCAGAAATCACCAGATCATCATCCAAGCTCCACAGCGTTGCATGTTCCGGCGCGTGTCCGTGTCCGATATGCACCTCCCAACGTCGCCCGCCAATGGTCAGAATATCGTCCTGTTTGATCCGCTGAAAGCCCAACGGCATCGGCGCGACCACATCGGCAAAATTGAATGGCCGCTCGGCTTTACGCTTGTCATAAACCGCGCTGTCCATTCCAGCCGCGCGGTAAAACGCCAAGGTTTCCTTGGGCCAGACCGATTGAACATCCAGCGTCAACATTCGGGAAAACAGCCACGCCGTGCGCGTCGTCCACAGCTCCGCGCCGTGATCCGACTGCAACCACCCCGCCATGCCCATATGATCGGGGTGGTGATGCGTCACCAACACCCGCGAGATCGGCTTGCCTTGCAGCGGCCCGGCCATCAGCTTTTCCCAAATCGCACGCCCGCGCTTGCTGTTGAAACCGGTGTCGATCACCGTCCAGCTATCGCCATCATCCAGCGCATAAACATTAACATGGTCGAGCCGCATCGGCAGCGGCATCCGCATCCAGAGGACACCCTCGGCCAGCTCGGTGGCCTCGCCCTCAACCGGCGGTTCCGTGTGGGGGAAATGTATCATGTTAATAATTCCTTAAGCACCAAGAGCATCCGCATCCAGCGCGTATAGGCTCGAGGCCCCTTCCCGCGCCGCACTACAAAGCCCGTCAACCTGTTGCATTGTTTGGCGAATATGGAAACGCGCAAAAGGCATCCGGCTTGCATCCACCATCGCCGCCTTTAGCAAATAATGCCCCCCTAGCGCCAGTGCAAACGCCCGCAAAAACGGCGCAGCACCTGCAAACCGGTCATTCATCGGCGCATCCACCATCCAGTGGATCGTTGCCTTCAAACACGCCTCCGCCCCTGTCAGAAACGCCGCTAGATCCGGTGTTTCCGCCTCGGCCGTCTTCACTGTCAGGCTGATTTCATCCAATATGGCAAAGGCCGCCGCGCCGCCGTCCTTCAGTTTGCGCCCGACCATATCCATGGCCTGAATGCCGTTCGTGCCCTCATAAATTGTTGTAACCCGCACATCACGATAAAACTGCGCCGCGCCGGTTTCCTCGATATATCCCATGCCGCCATGCACCTGCACGCCGATCTCGGCGACCTGACAACCTGTATCAGTGCCGAACGCCTTGGCAATCGGGGTCAAAAACGCGGCACGCGCGGCTTGCGTTTTCGCCGCGTCACCATCCAACCCTTTGGCCAGATCGGAGCTGATCGCCGCATCCAGAATGATTGCCCGTGCACTCAACGTTAGCGTTTTCATCGTCATAATGTTGCGCCGCACATCCGCATGATCCAGAATCGTGCCCGTGCCACCCTCAATCGGACTACGCCCCTGCTTGCGCTCGGTTGCATATTCCAACGCCTTTTGCGTCGCCGCCTCTGCCTGACTAAGCCCCTGAATACCCACGCCAATCCGCGCGTTATTCATCATCGTGAACATCGCGGCCATGCCGCCGCCCTCAGGCCCGATCATCCAGCCAGTTGCGCCCGCGAACTCCATAATAGCCGTCGGAGAACCATGAAGCCCCATCTTGTGCTCAAGACTAATCGCGCTCGCATTATTCGCCACACCCGGATTGCCATCCGCGTCCGGCAAAAACTTAGGCACCAGAAACAAGCTGATCCCCTTGGTCCCCGCCGCCGCATCGGGCAATCGCGCCAGCACCAGATGGCATATATTCTCGGCGATATCGTGATCGCCCCAGCTGATGAAAATCTTCTGACCGGTGACCGAATACGTCCCGTCACCATTGTCCTCGGCCTTCGATCGCAACGCCCCGACATCGGATCCCGCCCCCGCTTCCGTCAGGTTCATCGTCCCCGTCCACTGCCCCGAAATCAACTTCGGTAGATACAGTGCCTTGATCTCGTCACTCGCATGATGCTCCAACGCTTCGATCTGGCCCTGTGTCATCAACGGGTTAAGGGCCAGCGACAAACACGCGCTGCTCATCATTTCGCCCACACACGACGTTAACGCCAATGGCAAACCCATGCCGCCAAATTCAGGATCACCCGACATGCCGACCCAGCCACCCTCGGCAATCGCCTTGTATCCAGCCTCAAATCCGGGCGAGCAACGTGTTACCCCGTTCTCCAAATATGCCGGATGCAAATCCCCCGCGACATTCAGCGGTGCCAGAATTTCCTCCGACAATCGCGCCGCCTCGCCAAGGATCGCCACGGTCATATCGGGCGTCGCCTCGGCGAACCGCTCCGTTTGTGAAATCCGTCCCGCATCCAGAACTTTGTCCAGATAAAAGGCCATTTCCTTGACCGGCGCGCGATACGGCATATAAAACCCCTGTTTTGTTCTTTACCAAACGACGTTAGTTCAGTTATTGCGGCACTGAAACATCAAACATGGAAAACGCAGCGTCAATGATCAGCAGCACCCAAAGATTAGGCCCCAAAGATATTCCCGCTGCGGCCGCCATGCTGCGCGATGGTCAGCTTGTCGCCTTTCCAACGGAAACGGTTTACGGACTTGGTGCTGATGCGCGCAACAGTACAGCCGTCGCAGGCATATTCGCGGCCAAATCACGCCCGCAATTCAACCCGTTGATCGTACACGTCGCGGACCTCGAAGCTGTCGAGAAAATCGCCGAAATACCGTCCGAAGCCCGCGCCTTGGCCGCCGCTTTCTGGCCCGGACCACTGACATTGGTCCTGCCAATCCGCAGCGGTTGTGGTTTGTCCGAACTGGTCACCGCTGGCCTAGATACCGTCGCCGTTCGCATCCCTTCAAACCCGATTGCCCAAGCGTTATTGAAAGAGTTCGGCGGCCCCGTTGCCGCCCCTTCGGCCAATCCATCCGGCAAGATCAGCCCGACAACAGCAGGCCATGTGCTTGACGGGCTGTCCGGTAAAATCGCGGCTGTCATTGATGGCGGTCACT
This sequence comes from uncultured Paracoccaceae bacterium, assembly GCA_937132145.1. Taxonomy (GTDB): domain Bacteria; phylum Pseudomonadota; class Alphaproteobacteria; order Rhodobacterales; family Rhodobacteraceae; genus NORP23. The sequence continues at coordinate 17,438 of CAKZNY010000171.1, forward strand.
GCGACGTGGGCGTTGAATCCACCATCGTCGGTTTTAACAACGGCCCCGTACTGCTCCGCTCTGGTGGTCTACCGGTGGAGCTGCTTAACGCCGTCCTTCGCAAGGAAATCCGCCGCAACACCGACGATTCAATAACCGCGCCGGGCCAGTTGAAATCCCATTACGCCCCCAAAGCCATGCTGCGACTAAATGCCGTGGCACCGGAATCGAACGAAGCTTGGCTCGGCTTTGGACCGCATAATTTCACCGCGCCGTCCTTAAACCTGTCACAAACCCGCGACCTGACCGAGGCCGCCGCGAATCTTTTCGCCCACCTACATGCCCTTGATAAAATCTCTGCGCGAATTGCTGTGGCCCCGATTCCAACCACGGGTCTAGGGCTCGCCATAAATGACCGGTTGGCGCGCGCGGCCAGTTAGGCGCGACCGCCCTCGGCAGACAACATTGCCGGATCAAAACCAAGGCTGCGCATCGCGGCATTCCACTTTTTGTCCCAAGGCGTGTCGAACACAATCTTGGGGCTAGCATCGCAAATCAGCCAGCCGTTAGCCTGAATTTCAGATTCCAGCTGCCCCGGCCCCCATCCAGAATACCCCAGCGATAACAACCTGTTATCCGGCCCCTTGCCGTCAGCCATATCCTGCAAAATATCCATAGTCGCAGTCATGCCGAAATCGTCACTAATCGCCATCGTCCCGCCCTTGGTGAAATAATCGGTAGAGTGCAGCACGAACCCGCGCCCATGTTCCACCGGCCCACCAAAAAACACCTGCGGCCCGTTGGCGGTATCCTCGCCCTCGACCCCCAACTGCTTCATCAGATCCGTAAATCCAAGCTGGTGCGCGGGGCGGTTAATCATCAACCCCATCGCCCCTGCGGGCGTATGCGCACACATAAAAATCACCGCACGATCAAATCGCGGATCCCCCATCCCCGGCATGGCTACCAGAAATTTTCCGTCCAAAAATGGCAGTTCTTCAGCTACTGTTTCATTCATATTCCAAAGATGCCCCTCCGCGCACGACTTTACAAGCCAACGCCTCGCTAGAATGTGACTTTTCCTTTCTAATTTCATCCCTATGTTAGTGCAGATGATTAAAACTTTGATAATAGCCGCCATGTTTTTGCCCGCAGCCACCCACGCGCAGGAAATCTATGGCGATGTCGAATTCCTGAACGGATGGCGTCTCGCCGATGGCAGCTACCAAACCGCCGTTGATTTCAACCTGAATGAAGGCTGGAAAACCTATTGGCGCACCCCCGGCCCCGCCGGAATTCCGCCATTCTTCGACTGGGGCGGCTCCACCAACATCGCGGATGTCGAGATCACCTGGCCCACCCCGTATATATCCGAGACCTACGGCCTCCTCTCCATCGGATACAAAGACCGCTTCACCCTACCGATCCGCATCACGCCAAAAGACCCAAGGGCCCCCGTGAACGTGGAACTGAAAATGGACTTCGGCGTTTGCTCCGACATCTGCATCCCCGCCAGCGTCCGCTTTAACGCGGAACTCGGCTCGCATCCTGACGAAGGTGTACCAGCCATCAAAGCCGCCCTCAAAGACGGTCCCGTAAGTGCGAAATCCGGCGGCGTTCGCTCCGCCATATGTACGCTCACCCCGAACGGCAGCGGCTTCGACATTACCGCCGATCTGGTATTCGCCACCGATTTGAACGACACCCTCACCACAGTTATCGACTACCCCAACCCCGACATCTGGATCGACATTGCGCAGACCAGCATCAAGGGCCGCAATCTGACAGCCAAAGCGGTTATCGAATTCTACGGTGACGGCATGTTAACAATCGAGCGAAGCGCCATCCGCATCACCGTTCTGGAAAAAAACCGCGCCGTCGAAATATTAGGCTGCCCCGCCTCGTAGGGTGGGTGATTCACCCACCACTCCAACCCAAAATAGTTAACGAAATCGTATGTACGAGTTGTGCACGGGTTGTGTACGCATTGTGCACACGAAAAACACGCGATTCAGGCCAAAGGTTAACACCCAAACCTACCCCTTGGAGCGCTGCTTATGCTCCTCCA
>CAKZNY010000172.1 GCA_937132145.1 uncultured Paracoccaceae bacterium
TTTCGCGACACCGTAAATCATGCGGTCGGGGGCGTCGCCGTCGTGGATGGCGCGCGCCTCGGCTGCGAAGTTTTTGCCGACGTTATCGGCGCTGCCCTCGATCTTTTTGCGCAACTCCTTAACCGCTTGTTCGGCAGGGGATGCGGGGGCGCTTAACGGGCGTTGCTCTTTGGCGACGCGCGGGGCCATGATGGCTTTTTCCACGCTGCCGTCCCCGCAGACCGCGCAAGATATCATTCCGGCGGTCACAAGTTTGTCGAAATCCGCGCTGGACCCGAACCAGGACTCAAACCGGTGCCCTTTGGCGCATTTTAAATCGTACCGGATCATTTCGTCCCCTTTGGTTTCCCGCAATACATATATATAGCATTGGTGAATACAATCCTAATTCCGCATCTACCCCGAGGGAGCACATGCACACACGTCTTTGGTCCTATATCTTGCTTGGCATCGTCACAGGCGGCGTTGCGGCAATTCTGGCTGGGTTGAGGGAACCTGTCTGGATCATCTTCACCTCGGTTCTGGTTTTGGTCGTCGTTTTCGCGCTTTTGCGAGAAGCCCTGCGCGACCCCCTCGAGGAAAAGGATGTGGAGGCGATCGAGCCGAGCAAGCCCATGCCCACCGGATTTGGCCGCGCCATGCTGGAACAAATGCCGCTGCCGTTGCTGGTGATTTCGCGCAAAGGTCGTGTGGTTTACGGAAACCGCGCCGCCAAAGAGATTTTGCCAACCCTGAAACCCGGAGACCATTTCGCCAATCTGCTGCGCGTTCCGGTGTTCGTGGATGCGGTTAACGCCGCGGTGACCGAGGGCAAGAACAGCAAGATTTCATTTACCACAGCCCAGCCTCACGAGCGGTATTTCGAGGCCAGTATAGGCCTTATGCCAGCGGGCAGCGATTTTGGCGACAAGGTGCAGGCGATTGTGCAGATCGAGGATCGCACGCAGGATCGCCGGGTCGAAAAGATGCGCCGAGATTTTATTGCCAACGCCAGTCACGAGTTGCGCACGCCGCTTGCCTCGATTCTGGGATACATCGAAACCTTGCAGGGCAACGCCAAGGACGACCCTGTTGCGCGTGAAGAATTCCTTAATATTATGGATAAACAGGCGACGCGGATGCAACGTCTCGTTGACGATTTGATGTCGTTGAGCCGGATAGAGCTGAACGAGCATATCAAACCAAGTGACCCCTGTGCGCTGAACGAGCTGGTGTTGGAGGCGGTCTCGGCGCTGCTGCCGCTTCAGAAGAAGTATGATGTGACGCTGGAGACGGCGCTGGAAGGTGATCCGGTTGTGGCGGCGGACCGTGACCAGTTGAACCAAGTGCTGGTGAACCTGATTGATAACGCCATGAAATACGGGGGCAGCGGTACGACCGTTAAGGTTTTCACGGCCCCTGCGGACCTTCGATATGCGAATATGGTCGGGATTACGGTTGCGGATCAGGGCGCGGGGATCGGCCTCGAACACCTGCACCGGTTAACAGAACGGTTCTACCGCGTGAACGCCAAGCAAAGCCGTAACAAGGGCGGCACGGGGCTGGGTCTGGCCATCGTCAAGCACATCGTTAATCGTCATGGTGGGGAATTGCAGATCGAATCTACATTGGGCGAGGGCAGCCAATTCACGGTCTGGCTGCCCGAAACCTGATTAGGCAGCGCCGAGTTTTTTAAGGATATTTGTCATTAGGCACCAGTTGGTGATGCCGGACTGGAACAAGTTAACGCCAACGAAGGCGGTGAACCACAACCAGCTTACGCTGGACATGTCTACTGTGCCGCCCATGTGCGCCAAGCCCAAGCTTAGCATGATGAACAGGCCAGCGATTACGCGGGTCAAGCTTTGTGCAGTCATTGTAATACTCCCTAAAAATGTTTTGTGAGCATGCAAGTATCATCATATTCGAATGTTACCTAGTGAATTGTTAATCACCTTATGATCCCGTCGAATCACGAATTTCCCTCGTTGTCATAAAACTGTCACCAAACTGCAATAAATGCGTGTTTGAAGCGGCCTAAACGGGTCACATCCCGGGCGCATAGGGCGTGTGGGGACTTGAAACAGTTACCGGAGAATCCCCGTGAAACTATCTCGTATTACAATTCTGGCGTTGGCCGTAACTATCGCAGCCGGTGCTGCTAGTGCGCGCGAGCAGATCCGTATCGTTGGTTCGTCCACCGTATTTCCGTTCTCGACCGCTGTGGCGGAACAGTTTGGTAAAACCACAGATTTCGCCACGCCTGTTGTTGAATCGACAGGCTCTGGTGGTGGCATAAAGCTGTTCTGTGCCGGTGTCGGGACGGCGCATCCAGATATTGCCAACTCGTCCCGCCGCATGAAAGCCAAAGAATTCGCGATGTGTCAGGACAATGGCGTGACCGAGATTGTCGAGTCGCTTATCGGCTACGACGGTATCGTTATTGCCAACGCCAACAGCGGCCCGACTTTTGCGCTAACACTAGAACAGATCGTTATCGCGTTGGCGGCGAACGGGCCGATGCCCTCCACTTGGGATCAGGTTGATCCATCCCTGCCAGCCATCGCAATCGAGGTGCTTGGCCCGCCGCCTTCCTCTGGTACGCGCGATGCGTTTGAAGAACTGGTGATGCACAAGGGTTGCAAGTTGACCGATCTGGTGGAATGCGAAGGTGTTTCCATCCGCGAGGACGGTGTGTTTGTTGAAGCGGGTGAGAACGACAATCTGATCGTCTCCAAACTGGAAGCAAATCCGAATGCGCTGGGCATCTTCGGTTTCTCGTTTCTTGACCAGAATTCCGACGTTATCAAAGGCACATCAATAGACGGGGTGGAGCCGACGTTCGAAAATATCGTGGGCGGTGAATACGAAATCGCTCGCTCGCTTTACTTCTACATCAAGGTCGCCCACATCGGCGTGATCCCCGGTATCGCGGAATACGCAGCCGAGTTCTCAAGCGAAGCTGCGGCAGGCGAAGAGGGCTATCTGACCGACAAAGGCCTGATCCCGCTATTCGAGGATGAATTGGCGCAAAACACTGACCGTGTGAAGGGTCTGAAGCTGATGACAGGTGACGAATGGAACTAACTTTGTGCATCGGGGTCGCTGAATGCTAGCCCTGACCGCCTTGCTGATTGTTGGTCTCGCGATAGGGTTCTTTATCCTGTCGCGGGCCAAAGCCATTTCTGTCAGTCAGGGCGCTTTGGCCAACCTGCACTCGCGGCCAAGCTACCACGGCACGTATGTGATGCTGTGGGTTGTGATTGTCGGGCTGGCCTTGTTGCTGGTGCTGATGCTGGGCGGAAATGCGTATCTGGATGCGAAATTCCTGGGCGACATCCGTGCGGCCCTGCCCGATGCGCGGGACATCGAGATTGATCTGGTGTTGTCGGACGTCAAGGCGATTGCGGCGGGGCTGGTCAGCTCCAGAATCGATCCGCTACGCGAGGCTACGGCGATTGATTTCGCGACGGCTGACGCGGTACGTATTTGGGCGACGGTAGCGATTTCGCTTGGTGGCGCGTTGTTGGCGGGGGTGCTCGGAATGCGGCAAATCTCGGCTGAATGGCGGGCGCGGAACCGGTCTGAACGGATCATTGTCGGCATCCTGTGGCTCTCGGCAGCGGTGGCGGTGCTAACGACGCTCGGCATCGTTCTGTCGCTGATATTCGAGACCTTCAATTTCTTCGCCAGCATCGGTTGGCGCGTAGATAAATTCCTGTTCGGAACCCGTTGGAGCCCGCTTTCCGGCGTGCAAGACGGCATGATGGACATGGACAAAGTCGGCGCCGTTCCCCTGTTTGCAGGCACGCTGATGATTACCGGAATCGCGATGTTGGTGGCCGTACCCATCGGGCTGTTCGCAGCGATATATTTGTCGGAATTCGCCTCGCCCAAAGTGCGGTTGTGGGCCAAGCCGATGCTGGAAATTCTGGCGGGTATTCCGACCGTGGTTTACGGATTTTTCGCCGCAATCACCGTGGCCCCGTTCATCCGAAACGCAGGCGAGGCGATTGGCCTGTCGGTGGCATCCGAAAGCGCGTTGGCGGCGGGGATTGTGATGGGGGTTATGATTATCCCGTTCATTAGTTCGCTGTCTGACGACGTAATTAACGCAGTGCCGCAAAGCCTTCGGGACGGATCGTACGGCCTCGGCGCGACCAAAGCCGAGACGATACGTCAGGTTGTTTTGCCCGCTGCGCTTCCTGGCATTGTCTCGGCGATTTTACTTGGGGTGTCTCGGGCAATCGGCGAGACGATGATCGTGGTGATGGCCGCGGGCCAAGGCGCAAACCTGACGGCGAATCCGCTGGAGGCTGTGACAACGGTGACCGTGCAAATCGTGATGTTGATCACGGGTGACACGGAGGCATCAACCGCCGCTGGCCCCGCCTTCACGCTGGCGTTTACACTGTTCTGCATCACGCTGGCGCTGAACATTTTCGCCCTTCGCTTCGTGCGGAAATATCGGGAGAAGTATGACTGATGATTAGCATGACCGAACTTTCAAAAATCCATAACTCGCCGGAATCTGCCGCGCGTTTGAAGAAACGTCGCGCGGCTGAGTGGCGCCTGAAAGCCTACGGAATCATGGCGATTACGTTGGCAGGTGCCGCGCTGGTGACGCTGATGTGGTCGGTGGTTGGCAAAGCCGCGGGTGCATTTACGGAGAGTTATATCACGTTGCCGGTCTATCTTGCGGCGGATGAAATTGACCCTGACGGCACGGGTGAACGTGCGATCATTGGCCGTGCGAATTTCGGCGGGGTGACCAAAGATGCGCTGAAAGACGCGTTTCCGTTCGTGAAATCGCGCGGCGACAAACGGGCGATGTATGACATTATAAGTGGAGGTGCTGCGTTCGAGCTGCGCGAACTGACGATGGCGGATCCCGCGATTATCGGGCAAACGATTGACTTCCGCTTCTTGGCTTCGGACATCGCGGACCTGTATCTGAAGGGTTCATATGGCGATTTGGTCGAGCAAAACGCGGGTGGTACGCTTACGGTTCAGAGCGACGGCAAGACGGCTGTTGTGACCTCCTCAACGACGGATTTTGCCTTCGTTATGGCGCGCGTCAAGTCTGACTTGCTGGCCAAGGCGGCGTTTAATCGTGACCAAGCGGCGTTGCAGGAAAATGGTCGGGCGGTGTTTACGCAGCGCGGTGATTTGGACGAAGCTGCCAAGCGCGAGGCCGCGCGGGACCGGCTGCTCGGCGTGGCTGAAGAACTGGAAGCACGGGCCGCGTTAGACGGCGGGCGCGAGGCTTTGGACAAGAATTCCCCATCCGTTCTGGTCCGCATGGGCGAGACTTGGGTGAAGCTGACCGAGGTTTCCGCAACCGGCGGCGAGGGTAAGATTATCGGCGTTCTGGATAGCGGTGTGCGGGCGGCGGGTGACTGGCAGGTTTACCTGCAAGACCTACCCGAAGCCTCGCGTAAAGTGTCCGACTTGCAGATCGTTTTGATCGAGAATTTGCGCAGTGCCGGAGCTGTCGAGACGGTTTTCAGCAAGCGGTTCTTCATGGCGGGCGATAGCCGCGAACCTGAGCTGGCAGGCATCTGGGGCGCTGCCGTCGGGTCGTTCTGGACGATGCTGGTGACGATATTACTGGCCTTCCCGATCGGGGTGATGGCCGCGATTTATCTGGAAGAATTCGCCAAGAAAAACTGGGTGAACACGTTTATCGAGGTGAATATCAACAACCTCGCGGCGGTCCCCTCGATTGTTTACGGGCTTCTGGGTCTGGCGATTTTCCTTGGCTTTTTCGGGGTGCCACGGTCGGCCCCGCTGGCGGGTGGTATCGTGCTGGCCGTTATGACTTTGCCGACGATTATTATCGCCTCCCGCGCTGCAATGGCGGCGGTTCCGCCCTCGATCAGGGATGCGGCGCTGGGGATTGGCGCCTCGAAATTGCAAACCGCGCTTCACCATGTTTTGCCGCTTTCGATGCCCGGAATTTTGACCGGAACGATTATTGGTATGGCGCGCGCTTTGGGTGAAACCGCGCCCCTGATTATGATCGGGATGGTGGCGTTTATCGTAGATGTTCCAACGGGCGTGATGGACAGCGCGACGGTTCTGCCGGTACAGATTTACCGCTGGTCGGATTTCCCCGAACGGGCATTCGAGGCGCGAACTTCGGCAGCAATTCTGGTATTGCTGGTATTTTTGATTTTTATGAACGGGTTAGCCGTATTCCTGCGGAAACGGTTCGAGCGGCGGTGGTAAGCGAGATGAATGATATGACAAATGAAGTTAAAATTTCGACGAAAAATGTCGATGTGTTTTACGGCGATAATCACGCGATCAAAGACGTGTCGGTGGATATCCTGAAGAACACGGTGACGGCGTTTATCGGCCCGTCGGGGTGTGGAAAATCGACGTTCCTGCGGTGTTTGAACCGGATGAATGACACGATTGATTCGTGCAAGATTACCGGCGAGTTGCTGATGGATGGCGAGGATATTTACGCCAAATCGGTCGACCCCGTGCAGTTGCGCGCCAAGGTCGGGATGGTGTTCCAAAAACCCAATCCCTTCCCCAAGTCGATCTTCGATAACGTCGCTTACGGGCCGCGAATTCACGGGTTGGTGGGCAATAAAACCGACCTTGAAGAGGTGGTTGAAACGTCGCTGCGCCGCGCCGCGATCTGGAACGAGGTCAAGGATCGCCTAGACGCGCCGGGCACCTCGCTTTCGGGCGGACAGCAGCAACGTTTGTGCATAGCGCGGGCGATTGCAACCGCACCCGAGGTGTTGTTGATGGACGAGCCGGCCTCGTCGCTCGACCCGATTGCCACCGCGCAGATCGAGGAGTTGATTGACGAGTTGCGGAATAACTATTCTGTGGTGATCGTCACGCACTCAATGCAGCAGGCCGCGCGGGTCTCGCAAAAAACAGCGTTTTTTCATATGGGGGATATGGTAGAGTACGGCGACACCACGGCGATTTTCACCAATCCGGTTGACCAGCGCACGCAAGATTACATTACCGGCCGATTCGGTTAAGGGGGAATTATGACTAATGGACGCCACATTGTATCCGCTTTTGACGATGATCTGATCACCGTTCAGGCGAAGATTTCCGAGATGGGCGGGCTGGTCGAAGAACTGCTCGGCGAGGCTTTGGAAGCCCTGAAAAACCGTGACGCAGAACTGGCGCAGGCGGTTATTACCAAGGACAAACGAATGGACGCGATGGAGCTGGGGTTGGAGGAACTCTCCATCCAGATCATCGCGTTGCGCCAACCAATGGCGGAGGACTTGCGGGTGCTGATTTCGGCGATTAAAATTGCCTCGACGCTTGAGCGCATCGGCGATTTGGCCAAAAATATCGCGCGGCGGGCGATTTATCTGTCGGAAGCGAAACCGATTAAAATTTCGCAATCCATCATTCATATGGGTCAGGTGACGCTTCGCCAATTGTCCGAAATTCTGGACGCCCACGCCAAGCGCGATGCTGATTTGGCCGTGGATATCTGGAACCGTGATGTCGAAATTGACGAGATGTATAACGCCATTTTCCGCGAGCTCGTGACCTATATGATGGAAGACAGCCGCATGATCGGGCTGGGTTCACAACTGTTGTTCGTGGCCAAAAATCTGGAGCGGATCGGGGATCATACCACCCATATTTCCGAGATGATTTACTATGTTGTTAAGGGCGAACCGCTTGGCGACGAGCGGCCAAAAGGCGAGCCGATAGGGCTGGGTGTCGCGCCGTTTTAAGGGGGTTTGGATGAGCATTAAAGTTCTGGTAGTCGAGGATGAAGACGCGATCAGCCGCCTGATAAAGTACAACCTGACGGCAGAGGGTTTCGAGGTTTTCATCGTTGACGATGGCGACGAGGCGTTGCTGGCAACGGAGGAATTTCAGCCGGACATTATACTGCTGGACTGGATGTTGCCCAATGTTTCGGGCATCGAGATTTGCCGCCAATTGCGCGCGCGGGACGAGACGCGCGAAATTCCCGTTATCATGCTGACCGCCCGTGCGGAAGAAGAGGATCGCCTGCGCGGGTTCGAAAAGGGTGCGGATGATTATGTGACCAAGCCGTTCTCGATGAAGGAGCTGGTGGCGAGGATTCACGCGGTGCTACGACGGGCTAATCCGGCAGCTACGGGGAACGTGCTGACGTTTAGCGATATCGTTCTGGACCGCGAAAACATGCGGGTGACACGCGGCGGGGAGGCGGTGACGCTGGGCCCGACGGAGTTTCGCCTTCTAGAGGTTCTGATCAAACGACCCGGGCGTGTGTATTCGCGCGAGCAGTTGCTGGATATTGTCTGGGGGCAAGATATTTATGTAGAGGCCCGCACGGTGGACGTGCATATCGGGCGGCTTCGCAAGGCATTGAACAAAGGCGGGTTGGTTGACCCGATCCGCACCGTGCGCGCGTCGGGATATGCGTTGGACGAGACGTATGGGGGTGGTGGGTGAATCACCCACCCTACATTTGTGCGATGATGCTTTGCAGCGAGTTAACCTCTATCTCGCTTTCTGTGCGGCCTTTCATGGCGCGCGCAGCGGCGCGGCAACCGGCGGCGGTCGTGTAATACGGGATCTTGTCGTATAGCGCCACGGAGCGGATTTCGCGTGAGTCATCAATAGATTGCGCGCCCTCTGTGGTGTTGAATACCAACTGGATGCCGCCGTCTTTCATCATATCCACGATGTTCGGGCGCCCCTCGTAGACCTTGTTAACCACCTCGGACATGATCCCGTTAGACGCCAGATATTCTGCCGTTCCACGGGTGGCTATGATCTTGAAGCCCAAGTTGGCGACGTTGCGCGCGGCCTCTAGAATCATGTCGCCTTTGTCGGAATCCTTGATGGATACGAACACATTGCCCGTCGTTGGCAGGTCTACCCCCGCCCCCATTTGAGATTTCAGGAAGGCGCGGGAGAAGGTTTTGTCTATGCCCATGACCTCGCCCGTTGAGCGCATTTCTGGCCCAAGCAATGTGTCGACACCGGGGAAGCGATTGAAGGGCAGAACGGCTTCTTTTACCGCGTAATAGGGGATGTTCGGATCTACCAGGTCGAAGTTCGACAGCGGTTCACCTGCCATGAGACGCGCAGCGATTGCGGCGATGGGGGAACCCGTTGCTTTGGCCACGAACGGCACGGTGCGGCTGGCACGCGGGTTGACCTCAAGCACGTATATCACGCCGTCTTTGATGGCGAATTGCACGTTCATCAGGCCCACAACATTCAGGCCGATGGCCATGGCCTCGGTCTGGCGTTTCAGCTCGGCGATGGTTTCTGCGTCCAGCGTGTAGGGCGGCAGCGAACAGGCGCTATCACCGGAATGCACGCCGGCTTCCTCGATATGTTCCATGATGCCCGCGACGTGGACGTTTTTCCCGTCACACAGCGCGTCAACGTCTACCTCGATCGCGCCGGTCAGATAGCTGTCGAGCAGCACGGGGTTGTCGCCCGAAAGGCTGATTGCCGCGTCGATGTAGCGGGTTAGGTGGGCGTCGTCGCGCACGATCTCCATGCCGCGGCCGCCCAGCACATACGATGGGCGGATGACCAGCGGATAGCCGACATCTTTGGCAATCACGAAGGCTTCTTCGGGGCTGGAGGCGAGGCCGTTATGGGGCTGCTTCAGGTCCAGTTCATGCAGCAGCTTCTGGAGACGCTCGCGGTCCTCGGCCAAGTCAATCGCGTCGGGCGAGGTGCCGAGGATCGGGATGCCGGCGGCCTCCAGATCGTTCGCCAGTTTCAGCGGAGTCTGCCCGCCGAATTGTACGATAACCCCGTGGAGTGTGCCGTTTTCTTGTTCGACCCGCAGGATTTCCAGAACGGATTCCAACGTGAGGGGTTCGAAATACAACCTATCCGAGGTGTCGTAGTCGGTGGACACTGTCTCGGGATTGCAGTTGATCATGATGGTTTCATAACCGGCTTTGGTCAGCGCGTAACAGGCGTGGCAGCAGCAGTAATCGAACTCGATGCCTTGGCCGATACGGTTCGGGCCACCGCCGAGAATGACGACTTTTTTGCGATTCGACGGGCGGGCCTCGCATTCAACGCTGCCCATCGCGTCGGCTTCGTAGGTTGAATACATGTAGGGCGTTTGCGCCTCGAATTCGGCGGCGCAGGTGTCGATGCGTTTGAAAACAGCCTTCACGTCCATCGCGAGGCGGGATTTGCGCACACCGGTTTCGGTGTTTTTGGTCAGCGTTGCCAGACGCGCGTCCGAGAAGCCCATCATTTTGATCCGGCGCATTTCGACCGAGTTGGTAGGTAGGCCGTTGGTCCGAAGCAGGGCTTCTTCGTCAACGATTTCCTTGATGCGATCAAGGAACCACGGGTCGTATTTGGTGTGCGTGTGGATGGTTTCCAGCGACAGACCTTCGCGCATCGCTTGGGCGATCAGCAGCATCCGGTCAGGCGTTTGCTTGGAAATGGCGGCGATGACTGCGGCCTCGCCCTCGCCTTCGATTTCCATTTCGTCGAAACCTGTCAGACCCGTTTCCAACGATGTAAGCGCCTTTTGCAGGGACTCGTGGATGGTCCGGCCAATCGCCATCGCTTCGCCGACGGATTTCATGGCAGTGCCGAGGATAGGTTCGGCCCCCGGGAATTTCTCGAATGTGAAGCGCGGGATTTTGGTAACTATATAGTCGATGCTCGGCTCGAACGAGGCTGGCGTGACTTTGGTGATATCGTTGTCGAGTTCGTCAAGCGTATAGCCAACAGCCAGTTTGGCCGCGACCCTGGCAATCGGGAAACCGGTCGCCTTGGATGCCAGCGCCGAGGAACGGCTAACGCGCGGGTTCATCTCGATCACGATCATGCGGCCATCTTCAGGGTTCACGGCCCATTGCACGTTGGAACCACCCGTCTCGACGCCGATTTCACGCAGCACGTCGATGGAGCGGGTCCGCATTAACTGGTATTCCTTATCCGTCAGTGTCAGCGCTGGCGCCACGGTGATAGAATCGCCGGTATGCACGCCCATCGGGTCGATATTTTCAATCGCGCAGATGATGATGGCGTTGTCGGCCTTGTCGCGCACCACCTCCATCTCGAATTCTTTCCAGCCCAGCAGGGATTCATCAATCAGGATCTGGTTGACCGGTGAGGCGTCCAAGCCGGTGCCGCAGAAGTGGATGTAATCCTCGCGGTTATAGGCAATGCCGCCGCCGGTGCCGCCCATGGTAAAGGCGGGGCGGATGATGGCGGGCAGGCCGATGTCGTCGAGCGCGGCCATGCACTCTTCCATGTTCTCGGCGATGACGGCGCGCGGGTTTTCGATGCCGATACGGTCCATTGCCTCGCGGAACAGCTTGCGATCCTCGGCCATCTCGATGGCTTTACGATCCGCGCCGATCATCTCCACGCCGAATTTTTTCAGCACGCCCATGTCATCCAGCGCCAACGCTGTGTTCAAGCCCGTCTGGCCGCCCATTGTTGGCAGCAGGGCGTCAGGGCGCTCTTTTTCGATGATCTTGGCGACGATCTCGGGGGTGATTGGTTCGATATAAGTGGCGTCGGCCATGTCGGGGTCGGTCATGATCGTGGCGGGGTTGGAATTGACGAGGATCACGCGGTAACCCTCTTCCTTCAACGCTTTACAGGCTTGCGCGCCGGAGTAGTCGAATTCGCAGGCCTGCCCGATAATAATAGGGCCAGCGCCGATAATCATGATGGAGGATATGTCAGTTCTTTTAGGCATGCCGGTTCCGCGCGTTTGGCCGCTTACGCGTGGGCGTAGGCGGGGAGGGATTCATCTAGCGAGATGCAAATTGTGGCGGTTATAATGCGTAGAGCAAAACTCGCAACCCCAGCTAACGGAATTTTCACCGTTAAGGCCAGTAAAATAGCGACATATGCGCCATAATCGGGCTGGTCGTGTTGATGATTTCCAGCTACACCCGCGGCCATCACCGTAGTTTTGCAAAGGGTAAAAGTGAGCGCACCTTTTATACGATTTGACAATGGCCCCTCGGGCGCGCCGGAAGAGTTCTCCGCCGCCTCGGCTGTTTTGTGCGCGCGCACACCCGAAGAAGTGCCTGAAGTCTTGCGTCAAATGCAAGAAGCCCGACAGGCCGGCGCGTGGTTGGCCGGTTATGCGAGCTACGAATTAGGCTATGCACTGGAACCCAAATTAGCCCCGTTGATGCCAAAAAACCGGCGCGTCCCCTTGATGCAATTCGGTGTGTTTGAGCGACCCGTCGTTGCGGCAGACCTGCCCGCGCCAGAAGTTTCCCTTAACGAGTTTAAGGCAGGCTGGACGTTTGACGAATACGCAGATGCGTTCCGCACGGTGGCTAAATGTATCCGCGACGGGGATTTTTATCAGGCGAACCTGACCTTCCCGATGCAGGCGGCGGTAACAGGTGACATGCTGGCCCATTACAGCGCGTTGGTAGATCGTCAAAGCACGCCCTATGGGGTTTATCTCGATTTTGGCGACGGGATGAAAATCCTGTCCCGCTCGCCCGAGCTGTTTTTTGAAATAAGCACCACTGGCACGATCCAGACACGGCCGATGAAGGGAACCGCGCCGCGTGATTCTGACCCTGCCAAGGACCGCGCCTTGGCGGCAGAGCTGGCAATTGACGAAAAGAACCGCGCTGAAAATCTGATGATTGTTGACCTGCTGCGCAACGACCTTAGCCGCGTTTGCGAGGTTGGCAGCGTCAAAGTCCCGAGGCTTTTCGAGGTGGAGACTTACACAACCGTACATCAAATGGTCTCGCATATTGAGGGGCAGTTGTTGGCTGATACCGATGTCAGCGGTTTGTTCCATGCGCTGTTCCCGTGTGGCTCGATCACAGGTGCGCCGAAAATTCGGGCGGTGGAGGTTCTTAACGAACTCGAACCCGAACCGCGCGGCGTATATTGTGGTGCGATCGGGTGGATGGCTCCGGATGGGCGCAGCCGATTTAATGTCGCCATCCGCACGTTGATGGTGTTTGATGACGAAACTGCCGTTTTGAATGTCGGTGGCGGGGTCGTCTACGATTCAACCGCCGCGTCGGAATACGAGGAAGCCTTGTGGAAAGCCCGTTTCGCCAATCTGTCCCCCAAGACCTGAAGGTAATCGAGACCTTCGGGTTTCGCCCTGACGAGGGATTTGTGCGGCTGGACCGCCACCTCGAACGGTTGGCGACGACTTGTGCAGCGCTGGGGATTCCCTGTGATATCGACGCTGTCCGCGCAAAGCTGGACGGGATGCCCGATTATAAACCCTTGCGAATTCGGGTGACAATTGACGTGGCTGGAACGCTCGAGGTGACGGGTTTCGAAATGCCACAGACGCCAGATGTTTGGAGGATTGCTATCGCCGACACACGTCTGGATTCGAACGAGCCTTGGTTGCAATTAAAAACCACCAAACGCGGGCTTTACGACCGCGCACGGGCGGCGCTGCCCAAGGGCGTTGATGAACTGGTTTTCCTGAACGAAAAAAACGAGGTTTGCGAGGGCACGATTACCAATGTTTTTGCCGATTTTGGCACGGGTCTGGTAACCCCGCCAACCTCGTGCGGATTACTGGCGGGTGTTCTGCGCGGCGAATTGCTGGATGATGGTGCGCGGCTGCAAACGATTCGCTACAGTGACCTTGCCGATGCAAAGCAGCTATATGTAGGGAATTCGCTTCGTGGGTTGATTCCGGCGCGGCTGGTCTGAAAACGCGCGAAAGCCTCCGGCCACTTGACATCTGCGCCTTAAACATGTGTATCCAACCGGATCATTCGGCGCGCCACGGGGTGCGCCTTTAGCTGTTTCTTAAGGACTTACCATGCACGCCTTTCGCTCTCATAAATGTAACGAACTCAACGCATCGAACGTGGGCGATACGGTTCGCCTTTCGGGTTGGGTGCATCGGGTGCGCGATCACGGCGGCATATTGTTTATCGACCTTCGCGACCACTATGGCATCACGCAGATTTTGGCGGATGAGGATTCGCCGGTGTTCCGCGAGCTTGAAAAAGTGCGTTCCGAGTGGGTTATTCGCATTGACGGCACTGTTATGGCGCGTGCCCCTGATCTGGTGAACTCTAACCTGTCCACCGGTGAAGTCGAGATTTTCATTCGCGATATGGAAGTGCTCGGTGCGTCCGAGGAACTGCCGTTGCCGGTGTTTGGCGAACCCGACTACCCCGAAGAAATCCGCCTGAAATACCGCTTTCTCGATTTGCGCCGCGAGGGGATGCACAACCGGATGATGCTGCGTTCAAACGTGGTTTCCAGCATTCGCAAGCGCATGGAAGGCATCGGGTTTAACGAATTCCAGACGCCGATCATTACCGCTTCCAGCCCCGAGGGTGCGCGGGATTTTTTGATTCCCAGCCGTATGCATCCGGGCAAATTTTACGCGCTGCCCCAAGCCCCGCAGCAGTTTAAGCAGATGATGATGATCTCGGGGTTTGACAAATATTTCCAGATCGCGCCGTGTTTCAGGGATGAAGACCCGCGCGCCGACCGCTCGCCCACCGATTTTTATCAGTTGGATATGGAGATGTCGTTTGTCACCCAACAGGATATTTTCGACACGATCGAGCCTGTGATTACCGGTATTTTCGAGGAATTCAGCGATAAAACGGTGAACACCGACATCCCGCAGATTTCGTATAAAGACGCGGCCCTTTGGTATGGCTCCGACAAGCCCGACCTTCGCAACCCGATCAAGATGGAGATTGTCTCTGAGCATTTCGCTGGTTCCGGTTTCAAGATTTTCGCGTCTATTCTGGAGCAGGACGGAACCGAGGTTCGCGCTATTCCGGCCCCTACGGGTGGTTCGCGCAAGTTCTGTGATCGTATGAACAAGTTTGCCCAGCAGGAAGGTCTACCGGGGATGGGGTATATTTTCTGGCGTGAAAAAACGGCTGATGCCGTGGCGCAACAACTGGGCATCAAGGTTAAAGAAGCGCAGGCGATGTTGAAATCCGGCGAGGTCGAAGGCGGCATGGAAGCTGCTGGACCGCTGGCTAAAAACATCGGACCAGAGCGCACCGAGGCGATCCGCCAGCAGCTAGGCCTGAAAGTTGGCGATGCGGCGTTCTTCCTTGGTGGCAAGCCGAAGTCGTTCGAAGCCGTTGCGGGTCGTGCCCGTAACATTATCGGCAAGGAACTTGGTCTGACCGACGAAAGCCGGTTCGAGTTCTGCTGGATCGTCGATTTCCCGATTTTCGAGAAAGACGAAACCACCGGCAAGATTGATTTCGAACACAACCCTTTCTCCATGCCCCAAGGCGGGATGGAGGCGCTGAACGGCGACCCGCTCAAGGTTCTGGGCTACCAGTATGATCTGGCCTGTAACGGCTACGAGCTGATCTCGGGCGCGATCCGCAATCACAAGCTGGACATGATGTACAAGGCCTTCGGGATCGCGGGTTATGACGAGGCCGAGGTCGAGAAGCGTTTTGGCGGCATGGTCAAGGCGTTCAAATTCGGCGCGCCTCCCCACGGTGGCTGTGCGGCGGGTATCGACCGTATCGTGATGCTGCTGGCGAATGAGGAAAACATCCGCGAGGTCATCATGTTCCCGATGAACCAACGCGCCGAGGATCTGATGATGGAAGCCCCCGGCGAAGTAACAAACGAACAGCTTCGCGAGTTGGGTCTTCGGATTATTCCGCAGGATTAAGGGGCGGCTTTGGTCGCAACGGTGCAGAAATGGCGGTCGTTGTCTTTGTCAAAATGTTCCGTGGTATGGGTCGTCGCAAAGCCAGCGGTGCGTAACTGTGCCTCTACATCATCATGGAAGAAGCTGGTGACATTGTCGGGCGATTGCTCGGAATAGCACAGAACCAACTTGCCCTTATCGGCAAGGATGCGGAGAATTTCGGTCAGCATTTCAGGGACGTCGGGCCAAAAGTAAATGACATTGACGCAGGCGACGCGGGTGAACGTGGCGCTCTCGAACGGTAACGTTTTGCCGTCCGTCAGGGCGAAATTCGCGCGAGCGTAATTGCGGTATCGTTTGCGGGCCAAATTGATGGCGAGTTCTGAAATTTCGGCCCCCGTTACACGCGGAGTTTTGTCATGCTCCAAAACGCGGGCAATTAGTGCGCCGCCACCGAAACCGACCTCCAGCACGTGATCATTTTCCCCAAGGTCCAGCGCTTTGAGGGCAACGTCATTCATGCCACGGTTCACACGATTAAGCAGTCGCAGGACCAGACGGCCAGTAATTCCGCTTGGATGGCCGAGCTGTTTGAGTATGCGTGGCGAAATAGCCATTACCCCTCCCAATTTTCGCGCAAATCGATATACAGAAGGTAGCGCAAGAGGAAGCCATGGTCCACATCAAAGCAAAGTCGGGATACGCGAAAGCATCGGATACCTATGCCTCGGGTCGGCCTGATTACCCTGTCGAAATAGCTGGATGGTTGGCCGAAACGTTGGGCTTGTCGGCGGCATCTACGGTTCTTGATCTTGGCGCGGGCACTGGAAAGTTTACGCGGTTTTTGGTGGATACAGGGGCGCAGGTCATTGCGGTGGAGCCCGTGGACGAGATGCGCGCGCAGCTTCGCCGGTATGTGCCGGGCGTTACGACTCTTGCTGGAGCGGCGGATGATATTCCTTTGGCTGACGGATCGGTTGACGTGGTTGTGTGCTCGCAATCCTTTCACTGGTTTGCCACACAATCCGCGCTTGGCGAGATCCACCGTGTTTTGCGAACGCGCGGAAAACTCGGGTTGGTCTGGAATATCCGTGACGAGAAAACACCATGGGTGAAGAGCTTAAGTAAAATTATGCGCCCTTCGAGGCCGGAACTCTGCGCCTGCATACCGGAAAATGGCGCTCGCCTTTTGCGGCCGGGTTGTTTACACCGCTTCAAGAACAAACGTTTCCGTATTCCCATGTAGGCGCGCCTGAGCAAGTGATTGTTGAGCGGATAATGTCAGTTAGCTTCATCGCGGCCTTGCCGCCGCTTAAGCAGGATCGCGTCAGGTCCGAAGTTCAGATTGAAGTGGTCCTGCTTTTCCGAACAGGTTTGCGGCTGAGTTAAGGTGTATCGGGTTTGGTTATCATGCCGCTTTCATCATTTCTTTGCTGTCAAAGTATGCCTCGTCCGGCGTTCGTTTGTCGAGGGCCGTGTGAGGGCGGTCAGTATTGTAAAATGTGATCCACTCACGAATGACATGTTCGGCCACAAAACCATCGGTTAATTCATGCAAATACACTGCCTCCTGTTTCAATGACCGCCAGAGACGCTCGATAAAGATGTTGTCCAAATAACGCCCACGGCCATCCATGGAGATTTTCACGCCTGCCTCGGTTAGCGTGGTGATCCACGCTGCTCCAGTGAACTGGGAACCTTGATCCGTGTTCATGATTTCAGGCGGTCCGTATTTCGCAATCGCTTCATCCAGTGCTTCCTTGCAGAAGCTTGCATCCATCGTGTTCGATAATCGCCACGATAGAACCTTACGCGTCGCCCAATCCATAATCGCTACCAGATACAGAAACCCGCGCGGCATCGGAATGTAAGTGATATCAGCGCACCAAACCTGATTGGCACGGGTGATCTGCATTCCTCGTAGCAGATACGGATAAATCCGGTTCTCGGGGTGCTTTTTGCTGGTGTTGGGGCGTTTGTATATCGCTTCAAGCCCCATCACCTTCATCAACCTACGAACGCGATGGCGACCCGCATGATAGCCTTTTCTCGGCAAATAAGCCGCGATCTGGCGGCTACCAAAGAACGGGTATTTGGTGAATACACGGTCGATCTGGCGCATCAATTCCAGCGTTTCAGCACTGAACCCCATGGGCGTATAATATAACGATGATCGGCTGATCCTCAAAATCTTACACTGGCGGGACAGGCTGATATCCACCCGTTTGCTAACCATTTTTTTGCGCTCTTTAGGGCTCATCCCCTCTCATGGTTTGCAAGCAAACCACTGTCGGGCAGCGGCATTGAGCCCTTGTGCCAAAAAATCGTTCTCCACTGCCAACCTCCCGATTTTGGCATGCAAATCGTTGATCTCGGATTCGCTCGGACCTTGTGTGCTGCCGCCACTGGAGAACACGCCAGACAGACCATCAACAGCCTGCTTTTTCCACGTGCTCACTTGGTTGGGATGCACCCTATGCTTCGCTGCAATCTCTTGGATCGTCCGATCACCGCGCAACGCCTCAAGCGCAACCTTGGCCTTGAATTGGTCTGAAAACTTCCGTCTCTTCGTCATTTTTGTATTCCTTCTTCTCGTTGGAATACACCTTAACAGACTGTCCGATTTTGCAGGACCACTTCAGGCTACAATAGATACTTTAATAATAACTTGATCAAACTGTAGGAAAACGCCTATACATTTTCCCAACATTGTAATTTTCGTCTAGATTCGTACGATCTGAGATGCTTCCAAGCCACCGGTAAATGGGGGCTACGGGCTCACAAACGTCAGCGTACGGCACTATTAGGAGCGAAAAATAGCGGTCTTAAGTTTTACACTGCGCATTTTCAATGGAGTTACGAATTTATTATGTTTAAAAAAATCGGACTCACCAATGCGCCGCACTCGAAAAGAACTGCACCCGAGGTGCAACGTAAAATCGGTGTACTCACATCACGCGCGAGCATCCCCATATATATCCTATTTGCCTTACCCGCCATTTTAGGGATCATATTTGTCGGTTTTGGCGTTCTTTACACCGGCGGACTTCGCCCAATCGTATTCGAACTCTCCTGGCTTGCATTTGCGTTTGTGCTAATCGGCACTTCTATCGCCTCAAATGCGCCCGTCATCGAAGAAGAAAAAACGTTTTCACGGGCATATCTAATCGTATTTTTCTTGTTCGTATGCCTATCAATTTACTCTACTGTCGCTATTGCGCCGAGCATTAAAATGGCCAACTACGCTTCAGGAATAAGCGTCACCGCAATTCTGACCGGCCTAGCTGCCGCAGCACTAAAGCGGCGTTAGGGCGACGAGATGATCAGGCGCGTAAGTTGGGCCTTATTTGTTGCCATGCTACTGCACGCCCCGTTTTGGATATGGCTATACGTTCTCGAAGGGCAGAATCCGAGCTTTGACTGGAAGTATCAAACACCCGGATATCCGGGCCTTCGAATGTACAGCTATTCTATTGAAGCAGGCCTCGGGGCAGGACTTGGGTTATTTTTTTTAACCCCCCGCCGAGAAAAGCTGAAACGAATTTTACTGGGTGTGGGTACAGCGTTACTTTGGATGTTACTATTTTGGAGTGGCGGGCGCGGTGGTTTTTTCGCTCTACTCGCAACAACTATCCTTACCGCACTAATCGTTCCAATGTTCATACCCAAAATGTGGAAATTTTTCGTGGCCACAGTAACGATTGGAGCAAGTCTGTCACTATTGTTGCCAATCCCGAGCAGCGAGTACGGATTATTGAACAGAATAGATAAGACAGTAAGCTCCGGTTCACTAAACGAAATCTCGAGTGACAGAATGACTTTGTGGGCTGACGCGTATAGTATTTTTCTAGATAGGCCAATATTTGGGCACGGGATGTTGCA